>NZ_JANSIC010000232.1:0-4046 GCF_047461955.1 Synechococcus sp. R55.7 | reverse complement strand
TATCACGGCCACTGCCCGGAGGAAGCGGTTTTGGGTGGGCGTTTTGTGGTGGACGTGGAGATGCGGCTTTCCCTAGCCGAGATCCAAGATGACCTCTCGCGCACGGTGGACTACGCCCAGGTGTACGAGAGGGTGCGGCAGGAGGTGACCGGCCAGCGCCGCCGCTTGGTCGAGACCTTGGCAGACCAGATTGCAGAGCGGCTGTGGCAGAGCTATCCCCAGCTGGAGGCCCTGACCGTGCGGGTTCACAAGCCCCAAGCTCCCCTGCCGGGGCTGTTCGATGATGTTTACGTAGAGATCGACCGTCGCCGATCTGTATGAATCCCGACCTGGCCTACATTGCCCTGGGAAGCAACTTGGGGGATCCGCTGCAGCAGTTGCGCCTGGCTGTGCAGAAGCTGCCCCAGCTGGGAGAGGTGGTGGCCTGTTCCAGTCTCTACCGCAGCCCAGCCCAAGGGGGGCCACCCGGACAGCCTGACTACCTTAACGCAGTGGTGGCGTTGGATCCCTTTCCCCCCTACCGGTCTCCCCTGGAGTTGCTCGGGGCGCTGCTGGCCATCGAGCAGGAGGCAGGACGGGTGCGGCGCATCCGCTGGGAGGCCAGAACCCTGGATTTGGATCTGCTGGCCATGGGCAGCCGCATCCTGAACAGCCCTGAGCTGACGTTGCCCCACCCCCGCATGATGGAACGTGCTTTTGTCTTAGCTCCCTTGGGGGAGATCGCTCCCGACTGGCGTCACCCTGAGACCGGTGTGGGGGTCAAAGAGGCACTCATCAGTTTGGATCAGTCCTGGCTGGAGCGCACAACCCTCGGCTGGGAGTAAGAAAGAGTTTGGTAAGCTGGTTAGGGATTTCGGCAAAAGGGATCCCATGGACAGCCTCCAACTCTGGCAGCGCTACTGCGATTGGCTTTACTACCATCCCGGCCTGGAGATTTTCGTCGATATCAGCCGCATCCGTTTCACTCCCCCTCAGGTGGAAGCGCTACGGCCTCGCTTTGCCCAGGCTTTTGCCGATATGCAGGCTTTGGAGGCAGGAGCCATTGCCAACCCCGACGAAGGCCGCCAGGTGGGCCACTATTGGCTGCGGGCGCCCGAGCTGGCTCCCACCCCTGAAATCCGGCAGGCCATTCAGGATTCCATTGAGCGAGTGGAAACCTTTGCCGAAAAGATCCATCGCGGAACCATCCCGGCCAGCGGGGGGGGACGGTTCACCGAGCTGCTCTGCATCGGCATTGGCGGCTCAGCTCTGGGGCCGCAATTTGTGGCGGAGGCCCTGGCTCCGCTGCACCCCCCCCTGAACATCCACTTCATCGACAACACGGATCCCGACGGGTTTGACCGGGTGCTGGGGCGGCTGGCAGACCAACTGGGGCAAACCCTGGTGATCACCACCTCCAAATCCGGCGGCACCCCAGAGCCCCGCAATGGCTTGGTGGAGGTGAAGCTGGCCTACCAAAAAGCCGGGATCCCTTTTTCTGCCCATGCGGTGGCCATCACCGGCCCCGGCAGCCAATTGGAGCAGCAGGCGCGGCAGGAGGGGTGGTTGGAGGTCTTCCCCATCTTCGACTGGGTGGGGGGGCGCACCTCCGAAACGTCCCCGGTGGGCCTGTTGCCGGCAGCGTTGCAGGGCATTGATATCCGGGCTTTGCTGGCCGGGGCAGCCACCATGGATGAGGCCACCCGCCTGCCCCACCTGGAGCGCAATCCCGCCGCTCTGCTGGCCATGGCCTGGTACATCGTCGGTCAAGGGCAAGGGCGCAAGGACATGGTGGTTTTGCCCTACAAGGATCGCCTGCTGCTGTTTAGCCGTTACTTACAACAGTTGGTGATGGAATCCCTGGGCAAATCCCACGATCTAAACGGCAACCGTGTGGAGCAGGGCATCGCCGTTTACGGCAACAAGGGCACCACCGACCAACATGCCTACGTCCAGCAGTTGCGGGATGGCTTGAACAACTTCTTTGTCACCTTCATCGAGGTGCTTCAGGATCGGGAGCCTGGGATCCCTTCCCCCTTCGTGGAGCCGCAGGTGACCAGTGGCGACTACCTGAACGGCCTGCTGCAGGGCACCCGCCAGGCCCTCTACGAAAACGGTCGCGACTCCATTACCGTAACGCTGCCACGGGTGGATGCCCGCTCGGTGGGGGCCTTGATTGCCCTCTACGAACGAGCCGTGGGCCTCTATGCCTCCCTAATCCAGATCAACGCCTACCATCAACCGGGGGTGGAAGCAGGCAAAAAAGCCGCCAGCGCTGTCTTGGAGCTGCAACGGCGATTGCTAGAGACGGTGCAGGAGCACCAGGGATCCCTGACTTTGCCCCAACTGGCAGAGAAACTGGGCTGCCCGGAGCGCATAGAAACCCTGTACTGGATTGTGCGGCACCTACACGCCAATGGCCGCGGAGTCCTGTTGACAGGGGATCCCGCCCGCCCCTTGGAGCTGAACATCCAGCCTCGGCCTGCTTGAGCCTCGAGTTTCCTGGAGCAAGTGCGGAGAGCAGGCTTGAGTTGGTCAATCTGTACCTCGCCTTAAGCCCTTCCCGGCCAGCCGGCCCGCCTGCCTAGAATCGAGCAAGAGTCCACTCCAGGAGGAGACTATGGATCAATCTGCTGCCGTCCTACCCTTACAGACTCCGAAAGATGTCTCCATCGAAGATATTGAGCGGGAGCTGAACAAGATCTGGTCTTCCAAAGGAGAGAGCGTTGCCGCCCGCGCTGCCACCTTTACCCTGGTGGTGTACGAATCTCTGGACGATGCGCTGTTGCTACCTTCTCCCACCGTCGAGGCCATCGCCACCCAAAACCCCTGTCGCGTCATTGACCTGCGAGCCAAACGGGAGGGATCTGCAGACGACGCCATCGAGGCCCAGGTGGCCGCCTACTGTCCGGTGACCCGTGAGCAGCGCAGCTCGTTGGTCTGTTGCGAATACATCACCCTGAAAGCGCCCGAATCGGCCTTTGTGCGGGCCTGCAGCACGGTCGCCTCGCTGCTGATCCCCAACTTGCCCACCTTTTTGTGGTGGCAAGGGGATCTGGATTTGAACAGCTTGCTGTTTCAAAAATTGGTGGCTCTGAGCAACCGGGTCATCGTCGATTCACGGGGCTTTGTCAATCCAGAAGAAGATCTGCAGGAAATCCACCTCTTGGTGGGTGAGGGGCGCCACTGTGGGGATCTCAACTGGCGGCGGCTGCTGCCTTGGCAGGAACTCACCGCCCAAGCCTTTGACCCTCCCGACCGGCGGGAGTCCCTATACCTCGTAGATCGCGTGAACCTCGACTACAAAGCCGGCAATCCCTGCCAGGCGTTCCTTTTCCTGGGCTGGCTGGCCGGTCGCCTGGGATGGACTCCCACAGAGCGGGTTCAGGCTCAAGAACACGATTACAAGATTGACCGCATCCGCTTTCAAACCCAAATGGGCGGCGAGGTGATGGCAGAACTGGCGGCTGTGCCCTTGGCCTCGGAAATCAGCCAGCCGGGGGATCTCATCGGGCTGCGCCTCACCTCCAGCAACCAAGAAGCCGACGCCTGTACTGTGCTGTGCTCCGAAATCACAGGGTGTATGCGCATGGAAGCCATGGGGGGCGCTCAGAGATGTGTGGTTCGCCAGGTGGCTCCCCTGGAGCAGGATTCCCTCGACACCCTGCTGGCTGCCGAGTTGCAGCGGCTTGGCCCCGACTACCTCTACGAAGAAACCCTAGGGGTGGTGGATCAGATGCTGAAGCTGGGCAAAAGCTGAGATCTGCTTCTGGTTTAAGTGACATACTCCCGCACTCATGCTGATGCAAAGCGCTCCGCGCCGCTAAAGCGAGAGAGTGCGGGCTTCAAGGACTCCGTCCCGCTGACGCGAACAGTGACTCCGGTTAGCGCTCCGCGCTGCTAGCGCGAAAAGGACGGGATGCCCCACCACCCTGTACTTGATGTTTATAGCGGCAGTGTATAGAACCCCGCTACTTTTTATGTTTATGGCACCAGTCAAGGACAAAACATCAGGTTGTGTTGATCTTTCATTTGAGCCAAAAGAGAGCACTGACGAGATAGAGAAA
>NZ_JANSIC010000231.1:0-4063 GCF_047461955.1 Synechococcus sp. R55.7 | reverse complement strand
AGGCAGGAAACCCTCTGTCAAGCTGTCGGCTAAGCCTCTGCCCAACGGTGAGCGTTCTCAACCCGGTGCTTTCTACACACTAGCTCGCCGAGCCAACTTATAGTCATTTCAAACTGGATTGAGACACTCCTACTGCTGCCCAAACGCTCCGCGCCGCTTCCGCGACCACCTCCAGTCCTTCTCCCAGAGAGAGAGGAGTTGGGAAGCAATGCAACAGATTTCATTCTTGTTTAAAATGCAATTCCCTAGGCAGGCTCCACCGCTTCTTGTAGGGCTTTGCGGGCAATGCGAGTGACGTAGACGGTAGCGGCTATGGTGGCGATGAGCCCCACGAGGCGAACGACCCATTGGGCGGTTTGAGCCTGAGGATCCAACTCCGCGCCTTCCATGTCGGCCAGGGATCCCGCCAACGAGCCGATGTACACATACATAAAAGTGCCCGGCACGATTCCAGCGGTGCCCAGCAAGTTATCCAGAAAAGAAATTTGGGTCAGCCCCAGGGCGTAGTTGAGCACATTGAAGGGAAACGCAGGCGACAGCCGAATCAGGCCGACTATTTTCCATCCCTCACGTCCCACTGCTCGGTCGATGGCCGCAAACTTGGCATTTCCCTCAATCCATTTCGCCACCTGTTCCCGCGCCAAGTAGCGCCCGATTAAAAAAGCCAAGTTGGCTCCAATGGTTGCCCCGATCAGCACGTACACAGTTCCGGCCAGCAACCCGAACACGGCCCCTGCCCCCAAGGTCAGCACCGAGGCTGGTAGAAGCAGCACCGTCGCTACAATGTAAATGGCAATGAAGAGGATTGGCCCCAGCAACCCCAAGCTTTCAATCCAAGCCAGAGCTTCGGCGAGCCAGTCTTGAATAACTCCAAAAAATCCCAATCGATGGGCTGCCCAAAAGATAAAAATGGCCAAGCCCAAGCCGGTAGCAAGCTTAAGCAAAATCCGCTGCTTTTGGGGATTTGTGTTGAGTTGAGGTAGCTCTTCCATTGGCTAAACTCCTACAAAGTTCTTGTGAGGCGAGCTAGGGCAAGCCAGAGTAGACAGCTCTTGGAGTGGGGGAAGTATCTTTACCCGAAAGTCGTGCCGTTCCATCCCCAAAGATAGCCTTTGGCATCGCTGAACTCAATGTAAATCCTCTTCTTGGGGATCCCCAATCGGGCCTCGATGGTGCCGCAAAAAAACTCGCTCATGGCCCGGGTTTGTTGGGCGGAAAATTGCCCGATACTCTTGATTTCTAGGTAACAACAGGGATCCCCACTGCCGGCAAAGGTCATCGGGATCCCACCTTCAAAGGCAGTCATCACGTAGGCTTCCGACTTGCCCAACTGTTCCGATAGAGCAGCAGACAGCACCTTAAGCAGTTCCTCTACTGCGGCGATTTCTGGTTGCACAGACGTTTGCAGCTTGATCAACGGCATGGATCCCTCTCCCTCTCAACGAGTTCATCTTGGCATTCTTGGCCCCGCTTTTTGGCGATCCACCTGTGGTAGCGTAGCGACAGAGTTGGGCAAACCTCTATGGAGCAGACGAAGCCGGCCAAGCCAGAGATCGGCCACCAGCAGGGCCAAATCGGGCCAGGCCCTTGTGCTGTGCAAACTGAGGCTGCCCCCGCTCCTGTCGGCCCTTACAGCCAGGGTGTTGCTGCTCTGGGGCCATTCCTGTTTACTGCCGGGCAGGTGGGCCTGGATCCCAAAACCGGCAAACTGGTGGGGGAGGACATTGTTTCTCAAACTCGGCAGGCGTTGCTGAACGTGCAGGCAGTGCTGGAAGCGGGGGGCACCACTCTCGCCAATGTGGTGAAGACAACGGTTTTCCTGGCCGATATGGAGGACTTTGCGGCCATGAACGAGGTTTATCGAGAGTTTTTTGCCACCGATCCGGCTCCGGCCCGCTCTTGCGTGCAGGTGGCTCGCCTGCCCCTCAATGCCCGAGTAGAAATCGAGGTTGTGGCCTGCTACCCACAATCGACCTAAATGTCTCCTGAGTCCGGCTAGCGGAATGGTTTCTGGGTCGGCGCGGATCCCGGCAAATCGGGAACTGGATCGTAGCCCCCTGGGTGCCAGGGATGACAGCGACAGAGGCGACGGAGCCCCAGCCAACCCCCACGTAGGGCACCGTAGCGCCGCACCGCTTCCAAGGTGTACTGGGAGCAGGTGGGGTAGTAGCGACAAGCAGGCGGCAGCCAAGGAGAAATACCCACCTGGTAACCCCGGATCAGGGCAATCAAGCTGCGAGTGAGGGGATCCGATCGTTCAGGCATGGGTCGGAGTCCAAAAAGCGCATCTCTAGGTAACTTGAGGTTAGCTGTTATCCCAGACTGGAGGCGCCTGCAAAGGCGAGCAGGGCCGGTTCCCAGCCCCAGACCATACGGTTACAATCAGAAAGGTTAGCACCTAAATATTTCGGGCTGAGGGATCCGGCGAAGGTGGGCTTATCCTAGGGCGCGGTTCTGGGAGAACGCTTTGAGTTCCATTTTGCATAAGGAGTTGGCGTGAGGGTATTCGGGCAGCTGCAGCCGGCACAGCGGCGCAACTTGGGCATTTTGTTTGTGGCTGGGCTGCTCTTTTGGGCCAGTTTATCCTCGCTGCTGCCCACGTTGCCTCTCTACGTCAGAGATGCCGGTGGCACCAGCCAGCAAGTGGGCTGGGTAATGGGGGCCTTTTCGATTGGGTTGCTGGCCTTTCGCCCTGCGTTGGGTCGCCTGGCGGATGGCCACAGCCGGCAGATCGTGCTGCTTATCGGCATGGGGGTGGTGGGGATGGCCCCCATAGGATACTGGCTCTCCGATTGGATCCCATGGGTAGCGCTGGTGCGAGCCTTTCATGGGGTTAGCATCGCCGCTTTTGCCACGGCCTATGTGACTTTGGTGGTGGATTTTGCCCCAGAAGAAAAACGGGGTGAGATCCTGGGCTACATGAGTTTGGTCAATCCGATCGGCGCAGCCATTGGCCCTGCTTTGGGCGGCTTTTTGCAGGAGTTTGCCGGCTATGGCCCTTCGTTTCTCTTCTCTGCTCTGCTGGGGTTGGTGGGCTTTCTTTGTACCCAACTGGTTCGAGAACAACGACGTGGGCATTGGGGATCCCTGCCGATGGATGGGGCCTTCTGGAGCTTTCTGGGCAGCCCGAAGGTGCGCTCCCTCGCTTGGGTGATGTTTTTGGTGGGGTTGGCCTTCGGCACCCAGACCACCTTTGTGGCCTTGTTAATCCAAGAAGCCGGAGCTCCCCTGAATCCAGGTCTTTTTTATACGGCAGTGGCCTTTGCCAGCTTTGGAGTGCGCCTGCTCACCGGTCGCGCTTCCGATCGCTATGGGCGGGGGCCATTTATCTCCCTCAGCTTGGCCACCTATGCCTTGGCAATGGGGATCCTGATTGTTGCCAACAGCACCGGCGCTTTTCTGGCTGCTGGGGTCGCGGTAGGCTGCGGTTTTGGGACTTTGATCCCTCTCATCTCTGCCCTCGTGGCCGATCGCTCGGAGCCGGCGGAGCGGGGTCGCCTGTTTAGCTTGGTGATGTGCGGGTTTGATTTGGGCATTGGCCTGGCGGGGCCCCTTTTGGGCACCTTAGCAGCGGGATCCGGCTATCGAGCCATGTTTGGCTATGCGGCTCTTCTTTCCTTGGCTTCCTTGGGTTCTTTTCTCTTCTTCTCCAATGGGCGACCGGGGGACTCGCTGCGCTTTGCCTTGGGCCTGGGGCCGGACAGCCTTTCGGGTTGTCTGGAGGACAGCCGCAACCCGACCTCCTGGAGCCACCGGGTCAGCCCGCTCCCCCGGAGACGGGATCCCGTTCATAGATAGTCTCATATCTCTATCAGATCCCCCCTGCTCCACACCTGATCCACACCTGAATTGAGACTCAAGCCCTCTGCAGTTTCTACAGACAAACCGGCCCATTTCTGGAAACTTGCCTTATCCTAAGCTGGAGTTGGTGTACAAAAGGCAACTCTGGATACGGATTATGGAAGCGCGGCATTGGCTGGCCCTGATGGGATCCCTGGTGGTCAGTGCCTTCTGGGGATGGGTGGAAGCCGTCTGGGGGGTGACAGTGCGAGTGCAATTGGCC
>NZ_JANSIC010000230.1:1160-4082 GCF_047461955.1 Synechococcus sp. R55.7 | reverse complement strand
AGGGATCCCCGGTGTACATCAGCGTCATCATTCCCACCTACAACCGCCGTCCCATTTTGGAGCAGTGTCTGCGGGCCCTGGCGCAGCAGCAGCCCGGCCCCTACGAGGGCTACGAGGTGGTGGTGGTGGACGATGGCTCCACCGATGGCACAGTGGAATGGCTGCAGAACAACCCCGTTGGCTTGCCCCAGTGGAAACTGTTGCAGCAGGAGCACCGCGGCCCCGCCGCTGCCCGCAACCTGGGGTTTCGCCACGCCCAGGGATCCCTCATCGTCTTTATCGACAGCGACCTGGTGGTGGTGGATCACTTCTTGGCCAGCCACGCCCAGATGCTGCGGCGGCACGGCGTTACAGGGGATCCCCGCTCCCCCCACGAGGCTAAGGTCTTCACCTACGGGCGGGTGATCAACACGAGCAATTTTCAGGATCCCCGCTCCGAACCCTTCAAGCCCACCGATTTTTCGGCAGCCTTTTTCGCCACCGGCAACGTGGCCATTGCCCGCCATTGGTTGGAGCTGGCCTGCGAAACCCCCGCCGGCCCCTTTGACGAGCGGTTTCACCTCTACGGCTGGGAAGACCTGGAGCTGGGGGTGCGGCTAAAACGTTTGGGCCTGCGCCTGGTCAAGTGCCCCCAGGCCACCGGCTACCACTGGCATCCGCCCTTTGAGCTGCAGCAGATCCCAGGATTGATTGAGCGGGAACGGCAGCGGGGCCGCATGGGTATTCTCTTTTACCAAAAACACCCCACCTGGGCCGTGCGCCTGATGATCCAACTGACGCCCCTGCACCAATTCCTGTGGGGCCTTTTATCCCTGGGGGGCTGGCTGAACGAGAAGCGGGTGGAACCGCTGCTGCGCTGGTTGATCCGGCATGGCCGCTCGCAGTTGGCCTTGGAGCTGTGCCGGATTTTTTTCCTCAACTGGTACAACGTGCAGGCCGTTTACGAAAGCTACAGAGCGATGAAGGCGCGAAATAAGGGGATCCACTCGGCTTGAGCTGCCACCAGGGCGGGGTAAGTGAGTCGGCCATAATCCTTGCCGGGAATGAGAGGCTGGCCGGGATCCGGATCGGCACAGCTCAGGGGTTCCCAAACGGCGCCGGCCCCCTTGACAATGGCCCACACTGCCGCCACATCCCAGATCTTGGGCGAGCGTTCTACCGCCCCCAAAAGGCTGCCACCGGCCACCGCCAGCAGGTTGTAGGCAGCGCCCCCCAACATCCGCGCTTTGCAAGGGAATTGCGGGCTAATCCAATGGCTGCTGCGGGAACAGAAATTGAACAATTGGTTGGGGCCGGGTGAGGCGGTGCTAGGACGGATTGGCTGGGGACAGGCGGGATCCCGGTCGTGGCGGGTGAGAAAAGCTCCTGCTGCTGCATCCCCAGGAAACCGAGGCCAATAACCGTAAAAAGTCTGGCGGATGGGCGGCAGATGGACACAGCCAAACACCGGCACGCCCCAATGCAGCAAAGCCAAGGAGCTGCCCCAAATGGGGATCCCACGGGCAAAATTGGTGGTGCCATCCAAAGGATCCACTACCCAACACCACTCCTTCTCGGGAAAAATGTGGTTGGATTCCTCGCTCAGATAACCGTGATCGGGGTAGGCAGCGGCAATGGCCCCTTGAAAAGCGCGATCCGCCCACTCGTCGGAAGAGGTTACCAAGCTGCCGTCGGCTTTTAAGGACTCCGTCCCGCTGGCGCGAACCGTAGGGTGGGCCTGGCCAAAGTCTGCCAAGAGCTGGGATCCCACGCTGGCCGTAGCCTGCAAGGCAAACTCGGTAACCTCCAGCCAGAAAGGGGATAGAGCAGCAGTTGCAGAAGGAGCACTCATGCCCCAATCCTAGCGGGATCCCTGGCTTTTGGGGTGGAAAAGGGGTCGCAATGGCAGCGGATCCCTCACAAGCAGGTTCTAGGCCCATAAGCTGAATAGAATCAAATCATAGGTAAACTCCCCAGCTGGCCACCCTCCTCCATGAACCAGCGCCTGATTGGACAACTGATTGGCAACCGCTACCGGCTGACCCGCCACATCAGCGAGGGTGGCTACGGCAATGTGTTCGAGGCGGTGGATACCCAGCTCAATGACGAGCTGGTGGCCGTCAAGTTGTTGCGCCCGCCGCCCCCGGACATGGGCCCAGAGTACTACCAGCAACTGCAGCAACGCTTCATGGATGAGGCCAGGGTCAGCGCTCTGTTGGGCGAGCACCCCAACATCGTGCAGGTGCGCTCTTACGGCCTGTACCAAAACCAGCCCTATCTGGTGATGGAGTACCTGAATGCCAAACCCTACAGCGGCCAGGGGTTGGACTATGTGCTGGCTCGGGAAGGCCCCTTGCACCCAGAGCGAGTGGTGAACTTGGCTCTGCAAATTTGCTCTGCCCTGCACCACGCCCACAACTTTCAGATGGATCTGGGCAAGCACTCCATTCGCGGCGTCATCCACCGCGACATTAAACCCAGCAACATCTTTGTGCAGAAAGGGCCCGATGGGAAAGAGCGGGTCAAGATCCTGGACTTCGGCATTTCCAAGCTCATGGGGGAGACCTCTCGTGGCCTGACGCAGACGGGCTATTTTTTGGGCACGATGGTCTATGCCTCGCCCGAGCAAATGCGCGGAGAAAAGCTGGATGGCCGCTCCGACATCTATTCCCTGGGGGTGGTGCTGTACGAGCTGTTAACTGGTGCGTTGCCCTTCGAGCCGGATACCGACACCTTGCAAGGCTGGTACCACGTCCACAACTTTCAAAAGCCCCGCCCCTTCCAAGACCACAAGCTAGCCCACCCCATCCCCGCTGCCCTGGAGAAGGTTATCCTCCAGTGCCTAGAGAAAGACCCTGCCCTCCGCCCGGCCAACATGGAAGTGCTCGGCCAGCAGCTACAGGCTGTCTATGGAAACAAGGTTGCCCCTCCTGCCCCGTTCGT
>NZ_JANSIC010000230.1:0-1060 GCF_047461955.1 Synechococcus sp. R55.7 | reverse complement strand
GAGGCAGGCGAGTACAAGATGGCCGTCCATCTGCTCAATGAGCTGATCCAGAGCGCCCCCAACGAAGCCCGCTACTATCTCTACCGCGGCCTGGCCCACCAACGGCAGGGACATTGGGGCCTTGCCCAGATGGATTATCAAGGGGTGCTGCGGCTGGAGCCGGGTAACCCTTCAGCGGAACAGGGGCTGCGCGAGGTGGAACAGAAGGTTGGGCAGGAACATGTCAACAGCAAGTCCGGCTCTCATCTGTTGGATGCACCCCTGAATGCACCCCGCCTGGGCAAAGGGTCGGCGTTGAGTTGGCTCTTGGCCAATTTGGGGGCGGCTGGGATCGGCTACCTGGGGCTGGGGGCATCAGCGCCTCTGCTGGCGGCTTTGGGATCACTACAAGAAGCGGTGGCTGGAGCCGGCCTTGGCTTGCTGATGGGGCTGCTGCAGTGGCTGGTGTTGCGGCGGCAGGTTTCGGTGGGATGGGTGGCTGCAACTTTGCTGGCCACGGCTTTGGGCTGGGCGGCGGCGGATTTCCTCGCTCCCCAGGTGGGGGTAGCAACCTCTGCTTTTAACCCGACGGATCCCTGGCTCCAAAATGTCTTGCAGGCAATGGGAGATGCGCTGCGCGGTTTGCTGGTGGGGGTCGGCGTTGGTGGGCTGCAATGGGCCTTGTGGTCTCAGCGCTGGAAAGGTAGCCGGGCTTGGATCTTGGCGGCAGTTGCCGAAGGGGCAGGATCGGCTCTGTTGATGGGTTGGCTGCTGGACAATACTACCTTGAACAGTTGGCTGCTGCTGATCGTGGGGCTACTGGCCAACACGCGCCCCCTTAGCGCAATGGTGCTTTTGAATTTGCGCCGGATCCCTCCTGTTCAAAGTCAACAACAAGCCCCTTAGCCCACAGGGATCCCATCTGAGTTCTCTCTCTCAAGAAGAGGGAAAGACAGGAATCAAAACCGCTCATTATTTTTCTCACGATTTTTCTCACGGTTACCGGGGAGCGCCGTGAGATCCCCAGCTCAGAGCTACGCGACTGGTTGTAGGGAGTAGGGTCGTTTGAGCTAGTAAACTA
>NZ_JANSIC010000229.1:1860-4097 GCF_047461955.1 Synechococcus sp. R55.7 | reverse complement strand
AACTTGTTGGATCCCTTGCCACCTTGGGGTGTATTTGTTGAGTCAGTTTCCCTGTAGTGAGGGCTCCCTAGGGATGGGGAAAGGACTCAACAGCTTGCGCTGGCTGGCGCGTCAGTATGCGCTTCGAGTTCTGGATGCTGCCGGTATAACCCTCAATGGCTCACAGCCCTGGGATATTCAAGTTCACGACGAGCGGCTCTACCTGCGCTGCCTGCTCTATGGATCCCTGGGCTTTGGCGAGGCCTACATGGAGGGCTGGTGGGATTGCGAGGCCATTGATGAGTTAGTTTGTCGTCTCCTAACTGCCCAGGCACCGCAGCAGGTGGGTTGGCTAACTCAGCCCTTGCTTGGGTTGGACAGTTGCCTTATCAACCGCCAGCGGGGCAAGGGGGCATTCGTCATTGGCCGGCGCCACTACGACATTGGCAACGATCTCTATGAGGCCATGCTGGATCGCCGCATGATCTACAGCTGTGCCTATTGGGATGGGGGCGCGCAAACTCTGGATGAAGCCCAAGAAGCTAAGCTTGACCTCATTGCCCGCAAGCTGGAACTCCAACCCGGCATGCGGGTGCTCGACATCGGCTGTGGCTGGGGCGGCACAGCCCAGTACCTGGCCGAACGCTACGGGGTGCAGGTTGTGGGGATTACTGTTTCCAAAGAGCAAGCCAAACTGGCCAGCGAACGCTGCCGCGGCCTGCCGGTCGAGATTCGGTTAGAAGACTATCGCCAGACCCAGGGAAAGTTTGATCGCATCCTTTCTGTCGGCATGTTTGAACATGTTGGCTACCGAAACTACCGAACGTTTATGCAGGTAGCCCGCCGCTTGTTGAACGACAATGGCTTGTTTCTTCTGCACACCATCGGCAGCAACGTGGCCTACCAGGGGCGGGATCCCTGGATTGAGCGCTACATTTTCCCCAACTCGATGCTGCCCTCGCCTCATCTGATTACTGCAGCCTTTGAGGGCTTATTTGTGCTGGAAGACTGGCACAATTTTGGGATCAATTACGTGGCCACCTTAAAAGCCTGGCACGCCAATTTCGAGCAGGCATGGCCAAAATTAGCCGACCGCTACGATGAGCGCTTTCGCCGCATGTGGCGGCTCTATCTCCTGATGAGTGCCGGTAGCTTCAAGGCCCGGGCCAGCCAACTTTGGCAACTGGTCCTCTCACCACGGGGAGTAAGTGGCGGCTATCGCTCGCTTCGGTAACGACAGTCCCAAAAGTTTGCAGGTGCCCCTGCGCCCTCGCTGAGTGGGGGTGTTATGATGAGTTTGATTATCATTCTCACTCTAGACAAGCTGAGGGATGCCCGCAGCTCTGCAGCAAATTGTCAATCGCTTCCAGAAGGCCAAGACCTCGCGGCAGAAGTATGAGCTTCTCCTAGCCTATGCCAAGCGCCTGCCACCCTTTCCCGAAGCGGAGAGGAAGGAGGAGAACCTAGTCAGAGGTTGCGCTTCGCGGGTGTGGCTGGCCACCGAGTTTAGGGAGGGCAAGGTCTACATCCAAGGGGATGCCGATGCTCAGTTGGTCAAGGGTTTGGTGGCCATTGTGGTGGAGGGGCTAAGTGGCCTAGCGCCGGAAGAGATTTTGGGGGTTTCCCCAGAGTTTGTGCGGGAGATGGGCCTCAATTTCAGCCTTAGCCCTTCCAGGAGCAACGGTCTGGTGAGCATGTTTTCGATGCTGCGGCAGAGGGCCTTGGCTTTTGGGAAGTCAGTTGCTTCCAGCTCTGCTGTCTCTGTTGTCTTGTGAGGTATTCAGGCTCATGACTGATCAAGCTAACTCTATCCGTTCGGCTCGACCGGTGCGATCGCTGGTCTCGCTGCTGGCCGCCCTCTCGGTCGGGATCCTGGGAAGCCTGCAGATGCGCCAAGAAGAGTCCCGGGCCCAGCAGGGATCCAGCCCCCCAAAGGTGGTGACCACGATTTTGCCGATAACGCAATTTACCCGTGCTGTGGCCGGGGATCGGGCAGAAGTCACGCCACTCCTTCCCCCTCAGATGGGGCCCCACGACTTTCAGGCTCGACCCGAGGAGGTTCGTTTGCTGGCTCAGGCGGATGTGCTGGTGATCAACGGGTTGGGTATGGAAACGTTTTTGGAAGGGTTGATCGCCAGCGCTGGGAACCCCCAATTGCAAATCGTTGACAGCAGCGAAGGGATCCCAACTTTGCGGGCTGAGGAGCCAGAGCATGGGCACTCCCACGGTCACGGCCATGGACACTCTCATGGACACAG
>NZ_JANSIC010000229.1:0-1760 GCF_047461955.1 Synechococcus sp. R55.7 | reverse complement strand
GCCATGGCCACTCTCATGGGCACAGCCACGGCGAGTTTAACCCCCACATTTGGCTGGATCCCAGGCGGGCCATTCAGCAGGTGGAAAATATTCGTGATGGCCTCATCTCTGTAGATCCGGCGGGGGCAGAGATCTACCAGGCCAATGCGGCTGCTTTTATCGAGAAGCTCAAGGCTTTGGATGAGGAGATCGAGCAGCGCTTGGCTCCCTTTGCCGGCAGAAAGTTTGTAGTTTTCCACAACTTTGCCCCCTACTTTGCCGAGCGCTACAACCTCAAGGCTGAGTTTTTGGTGGAGATCCCTGAAGCCAGCCCCTCCCCCGAAGATGTGCGGCGGGTGATGGAGACGGTGCGGGCATCCGGCCTGAAGACGATCCTGGTGGAACCGCAGCTGGGGAGTAACAACCCCTTTGAGGTTTTGGCCAGAGACCTAGGGATCCAAGTTCGCGTTTTCGATCCCATCGAAACCGCTGGCCCTGAGGGGATCGAGCCGGAATATTACCTGACCATCCTGCGGCAAAACGTGGAGAACCTGGTCTCCGCCTTTGAGAAGGAGACGGCCTTTGTGCCGCTGGAGCTGCCCTGGCTTGGGCAAGGTTCGCTGGAACAACTACTGGCGAGGGGGCGGTGACCGGCGAGGTTGTCCTTCGCGTGGAGGGGCTGACGGTCTATCGGGGATCCCAGTTGGCGGTGCAAAATGTGTCGTTTGAGCTGAGGGCGGGATCCCATACGGCCATTGTCGGCCCCAATGGCGCTGGCAAAAGTACCTTGGTGCAGGCCATCTTGGGGATCCTGCCGCGGCAGTGCGGCTCGGTTTGGATTCTGGGAGAGCCGGTGTGCCTGTCCGGTTATTTGCCCCCCTCGGTGCGGCAGCAGGTGGCTTACGTGCCCCAACGTTTTCAGTTCAATCCTGGGCTTCCCATGGTGGTGGAGGAGTTTGTGGCTTTGGGTTGGGGGGCGTTGCAACCCCGCTGGCCCTGGCAGCAGCGCTCTGCTCGGCGGCAGGCGGTGAAAGAGGCGTTGGAACGGGTCGGCGCATCCCACCTGTCCTCCAAGGCTCTGGGCCAGCTCAGCGGCGGGGAGCTGAAACGGGTGCTGTTGGCCTATTGCTTGGCTTGGCCGCGGCGGCTGCTTATCCTCGACGAGGCACCGGCAGGCTTAGATACGCTCAGCGAGGGGGAGTTTTACCGGCTCTTGGAAGAGCTGCGCCAATCTCTGGGCTGGGCCATTTTGCAGATCTCCCATGATCTGGAAATGGTGTCTTGCTATTGCGACCGCGTGCTGTGCCTCAACCAATCCCTCATCTGCCAGGGATCCCCCCAGGTGGCTTTGGCACCAGAAGTGCTGAGCCGGGTTTATGGGCCTGTTCGCGACAGCGGTGCGGAGCACCATTTTGTCCGCTACATCCACCGTCACTGAGGGGAAGGCGATGTTGGAGGGCTGGGTGCGGGTAGTGGAGCTGTTGCAGTTGCCCTTTATGCAGCGGGCCATGCTGGGTGGGATCCTCACCGGCATGACAGGTGGGCTGCTGGGCAGTTTTGTTATTCTGCGGCAACTGTCGTTTTTTAGCGATGCCCTGGGGCATTCGGCTCTGCTGGGGATTGTTTTGGGAGTGCTGCTGGGGCTGAATCCCACCGTGGTGTTGATGGTGTTTGGGGTGGGATTTGCTTTAGGCGTCACCTTTGTCTTGGAGCGCACTCAACTGTCGGCGGATGCGGTGCTGAACATCATCTACTCTTCCTCTTTGGCGCTGGCCGTTATC
>NZ_JANSIC010000228.1:0-4145 GCF_047461955.1 Synechococcus sp. R55.7 | reverse complement strand
GATTACCTACCCCAATTCTAGGGGATCACCCCTGAGATGGATAGCCCTGCAGCAGGGAAATCTTGAGCGATTCTCGGCCAGACTCCGGCTGCAGGCCACTGATGCGAGCGTTTTCGGATAGGCTTCACAAGGGATCCAAGTGCTTCCGGGGCAGTTCCACCTGAACCCACAGCCCACCGGTTTGCGGGTGATTGCGCAGTTGGATGGTGCCCCCGTGAACCTCGACAATTTGTCGCACAATTGCCAGCCCTAGGCCAGTTCCGCCTTTGCTGCGGGCCCGCGCAGTGTCGGTGCGGTAAAAGGGCTGGAAGACCAACTCAAATTGATCCTCTGGCAGGCCGGGGCCGTGATCGTACACCTCTAACTGCACCTGGGATCCCTGCTCCGAAAGCACCACATGGATAGGAGAGTCGGGCTTGCCATACTTGACGGCGTTGTCCAAGAGATTGAGGATGAGGCGGTATAGGCGTTGCTCATCTCCCCAGAGGTAAATCTGGGACAATCCGCTCAGGTGCAGTTCCTGGTGTCGAGGCTTGGCCAACGGCTCTACACTTTGCCAGGCCTCGCGCACCAAACTTGCCAGATCCACCCAACGCCATTGGGAGCGGGATGCGGCTCCCAAATTGAGGGCGCTGAGTTCGAGCAAGTCTTGAACCAAATGGCTCAGGCGCAGAGTTTCATTTAGCAATCGTTCCACCCAGACTGCTTGAGCGGCATCGACCCGGCTTTGTAAAGTTTCGGCCAGCAAGCGAATGGAGGTGAGGGGGGTTTTCAGCTCGTGAGCCACATCCGAAGCCCAGCGATCCCGCTGTTGGGCCAGCATTTTTGCTTCCAGCCGGTCTTCTAAAAAAATGGCCACGTGCGCTTGCGGCAGGAGCAACCCCCAAGCCCGCAGCGGAATCGGTTTGCCATCCCCACCGGAAGGGTAGAAAATCCATTCGCGACTTTGGACAGGAGCAGCGGTCTCCTGTCGGCGGGTAGCCTCGATGAGCTGATCCAACTCATAGGAGCGCACCCATTCCAGCAAGAGCTTGATGCCCGGCTGCCATTGGCTGATGCGCAGCAGGCGCTGGGCGGCAGGATTGCACTCCAGCACCACGTTGTTTTCGTCTACCCGCAGATATCCCCAAGGGAGCCGCTGACTCAGGTATTGCCAGTTTTGCAGTTGCTGTTTTTGGTTGGCCCAATCCAGATCTTGTTGGCGAAGATAACGGCTGAGCAAGCTGAGCATCTGTTCCAGGGAGTGGAGGGGCATGGCCAGATGCACCAGGGATCCCAACCGTTGCAATTCGCGGCTGAAACGACGCCGACTTTGCCACAGCAGGAGCAACGTGCAAAGCAAACCGATTCCCAACCCGATCAGGATCCCGGCTTCCAGTCCCATGTTCCCACCACCTTTGCTGCCATTGTCGCTCAGGGAAGCAAGAGTGGAGGCGAAAGCCCGGTTGCCGGCCTCTTATCGACGATGTACGAGGGTGGTACTGGCTTGGTCGGTGGGCACAAGCAAGATCTCGCTGATGTTCACGTGGGGGGGACGGGTTGCCGCAAACACCACCACTTCAGCCACATCCATCGCCGTCAAGGGGGTGAGGCCCTGATACACTGCTGCCGCACGGGCGCGATCCCCACGGAAGCGCACTTGGCTGAACTCGGTTTCCACCAGGCCCGGCTGAATCTCGGTGACGCGAATGGGGGTGCCCAGTAAATCCAGCTTCAGCCCCTCGGAGATGGCCCGCACGGCGGCCTTAGAAGCGCAATACACAGCGCCACCTGGGTAGGTCTGCCGACCGGCAATGGAGCCGATGTTCACCACATGGCCTCGACCTCGCTCCACCATGCCGGGCAAAACGGCGCGGGTAACATAGAGCAGACCCTTGAGGTTGGTATCGATCATCTCTTCCCAGTCTTGCAAGGCCCCCATGTGGAGCTTGTCCAAGCCACGACTTAAACCGGCATTGTTGACCAAGATGTCGATGTTGGCCCACGGCGAGGGCAAAGATTGAAGCGCCTGCTGCACGGCTGCCCCATCCCGCACATCCAAAGCCAGCAGGTAGGAAGGAGTGCCGTAAGCCTGCTGCAATTCCCCAGCCAGTTCCTGCAGCCGATCCTGACGGCGGGCCACCAGAATCAGGCGGGCTCCAGAACGGGCAAAAAGGGTGGCACAAGCGGCCCCAATGCCGCTACTGGCTCCGGTGATGAGCACGATGGAGTTTTCAAGCATCATTTGCTAATTCAAATGCTGTGATTTCAGTTGGGTTGAGTCGGAGAAAAATGGACAGCCACCTTCAGCTTCCTCGTCAGTTCGAGGCTACAGCCATTCTAGAGTTCGAGCCACTTCCCCAGGGGGGAGCCTGGGATCCAGCAAACGAATCGTTTCTCTGCCGTTCGGTAGCGACCCTACCGCTCCCTGCAAGAGCCTAAAGAGAGCGCTCCAGCAGCTTGACGCAAGCATACAGAGTATCCAAATGGGGAGTGGGCACCCCCACCAAACGCCCCAACTCGGTGATGGCTCCCACAATGGCCTCGATCTCCGTCCGTCGCCCCAGCTCAATATCCTGCAGCATCGAGGTGCGATGGGATCCCACGCGGGCTGCATCTTCTAGCCGCTCTTCCAAAGAGACCGGCAGCCGGATCCCCAGAGCTTGGGCTACAGCCTCAACTTCCCGCATCACCGACCGAACCAGAGCATGGGTGGGTGGGTATTGGGCAATTTCATCTTGAGCAGCCCGGGTGAGGGCGCTGATGGGATTGAAGGCAGCGTTGCCCCACAGTTTCTGCCAGATCTCGGCCCGAATCTGCGAGGTGAGGGTGGTGGCAAGCTGCGCCTGTTCAAAGATGGCGGCCAAGGACTGCAACCGCCCTGACAGAGATCCATCCGGCTCCCCCAGAATGTAGCGCCCACCCCCTGTGTGCAAGACCACTCCCGGCTCTGCCAACTGCACGGCAATGTACACCACACAGCCAATCACCCGCTCTATCGGCAAATGAGCAGCGATAACCCCTTCTGGATCCACGGAAGTCAGGGAATGCCCCTCAAACTCGCCCCCATGCCGGTAAAAGTACCACCAGGGGATACCATTCTGGGCGATCACAATGGGGGTGTCTGGGCCACACAGGGATCCCAGCCGAGGGGCAAGCTGCGGCAAGCTGTGGGCCTTGACCGTCACTATCAGCCAGTCCTGTGGGCCCAGGGCAGCCGGGTCGTCGGTGGCCGTCAAGTGCTCCACCCAGGTTTGGGAGGGATCCCCCTGCCGGATGAGCTTTAGACCTTGGGTGCGGATGGCCTGCAGGTGAGCTCCACGGGCCACGACACTGACGGGAAAGCCAGACCGAGCCAGGCATATGGCCAAGTGACTTCCCACCGCCCCAGCGCCAACGATACAAATCTTCATGAGTTTATCATCTTTCCGCCACCCACCTCATATCCAGGTGGCCAATTGACATGGAATTGACATGGAGCTGTAACAAGGCCCGATACCGGGCCCGGGAGAAATCCTCGACAGCTTTACTCTGCCCCCCCTTGGGTCACCCTTAGGATCCCATATCCAAGTGCCACGCCCACCAGGGTCAGCACAATGCAGAGTCCAGCAATGGTGAAGATCTCGCCAGCCATAGATTCAGCTTCCTCGCAAATGGGATACATCGCCTTCTCAGGATATCGGATCCCAAGCCCTGGCCTTCACTCCAAGGGTGTAGCGACCCAAACCTAGCTCCTGGAAAAACAGGCGTTCTCTTGGACTTGATAAGATCCGGCTATCCACCTCTATAATGAAAGCAATTTACAAGTCTTTACCGGCATAGGCTAAATTGTAATGCCTACAGCCGTAAAACTTGTCCGGTGGCTCTCGAATGCTCTGTTGGGCCTCGTGAGCCCTGGAAACGGTTCTCGATAGGGTCTTGGAGCGCTGGGAATTCTAACCCACTGGAAAGTTCCCAGGCAGTTCTCGCCAAAGAGCCGTTCAAGGAAACTGAGGCAAAAGACCCAGGAGTTGAGTCTTTATACCTAGGCTCCGCTCCTGCTTCGAAGAAGCAAACTTTGTAGTTTCATTAATGTCCTCATTCATTTAGATGTCTTTAAGGAGTAGTTCAGATGACCATAGCGGTAGGGCGCGTGCGTCAGGAGCGAGGATGGTTCGACATCGTCG
>NZ_JANSIC010000227.1:2941-4148 GCF_047461955.1 Synechococcus sp. R55.7 | reverse complement strand
TCGAGAGCAAACGAGGTCACCTCTGGGTAGCCCGCCCCGGCAACGGGTTGTTCGGCAACGGCGCCCAACAGCAAAGAGTGGGTGAGAGGCTCTGCCACAATCGCCTGCAGCGAATAGGTGGATCCCGGTTTGACCACCTCTGGCAGGTTCAAGGTGACGGTGGGAGGGGCAGATCCAGAGGTGAGGGTGCTGGCCTCCCGCAGCACTTCTTGGTCAATCAACAGCAGTTGTCCGGGATTGGCTGGATCCGGGCGATAGCGATTGCGCACCAGGGCAGAGGCTTCTACCTGAAAGTCCCCCCGCACCGAGGATTGGGATCCCTCTACTTGGCTGAGAATATCCGCAACAATCTCAGGGCCCACCTGCCGCCAGGAGAGGATCTGGGCCGAATAGGTGAGCTTGGGATGAGAGCTCCACAGCTTGCGGATGGCACCTTCCACCTCTTCCCGGTCCAGCCCATCTCGGTGGCGGAAGTCGGGGCTGTAGCCGGCCATCACCCCTGGCAAATCCCGCCGGTTGGCGGCGGCCACCTGCTGGCTTAGCCACTCCACCAGGGCGGCTGGCGGTGGGCTGGAAACTTGCCGCTGGATCCCACTTTCTAGGGGCATCGGGGCAGCTTGGGCCCAAGCCGAGGACTCCGTCCGGCTGACGTGACCGGCTGTCAATCCAAGGGGGATGCTCCAGCTCACGGCCAGAGCAAGGGGCCAAAGCAGTTGCGGAAAGTTAGATCGGGATTTCAAGCCATGGGCCTCCAGCCGGCAAATCTGGATCCCAGTCTAGCCTTAGGGCAGTTGGGATCCCAAAGTCCAGACCAGATAAGATCGATTGGAATAAGCTTTGGCTCATAGCGCCTGTTCTCCATGGCTCCCCAGCACTCTCCAGCTTTCTTGGCCCTGGTCAACGAGGCCAAAAGCCGCATCCAAGAACTGACAGTCGAGCAGGTCAGGCAAAAACAACTGCAAGGGGATCCCTTCTATTTTGTGGATGTGCGGGAAGAGTCGGAGTGGCAAGCCGGCCACGCTGCCGGAGCCATCCACTTGAGCAAAGGGATCATTGAGCGGGACATCGAGAGGGTGATCCCCGACAAAGAAGCGGAGATCGTCCTGTACTGCGGCGGCGGGTTTCGTTCGGCGTTGGCAGCCGATAATCTACAGAAAATGGGCTATCGTCGGGTGATCTCGATGGATGGGGGCATGCGGGCTTGGCG
>NZ_JANSIC010000227.1:0-2841 GCF_047461955.1 Synechococcus sp. R55.7 | reverse complement strand
CCCCGCCTGGATGTTGCTGCCCGTTTGCAGCAGTTGCGCCAGCTTCTGCGAGAACAAGATCTGGATGGCTTTTGGGTTCCCTCTGCCGATGAGCATCTCAATGAGTATTTGCCGGAACATCGCAAGCGGCGTCAGTGGATCACAGGCTTTACCGGCTCGGTGGGGGATGCCTTGATCACCCGGGACAGGGCTTGGCTGTGGGTAGATCCCCGCTATCACGAACAGGCGGAGCGGGAGGTGGATCCCAATCTATTGACAGTGATCAAAGGAGGTCTGCCGAATCAGCCCAGCCTGATGGAGATTGTGGAAGAGCTGGGATCCGGCTTTCGCCTGGGGGTGGATCCCTTTACGGTGGCGGTGGCCACCTATCGCCAGTTGCAGGCCCATGCCCAAGCGGGAGGGGTGCTCTTGATCCCGGTCATGGAAAACTTGGTGGATAAGCTGGCTCAGGGATCCGCTCCTGTCGCTCCCTTTGACCGGCCCATTGACTCGGTACCCACCCACCTAAGCGGGGCCACCCCTGCAGAAAAGCTGGCCCAAGTCCGGCAGGAGATGCGCCGCAAGCGGGTGGGACTGTTGCCCCTGACCAAATTGGATCAGGTGGCCTGGCTGTTTAACCTGCGGGGATCCGACATCCCCTACAACCCAGTGTTTTGGGCCTATGCTTTGGTCAGCCTAGATAGAGCGGCTCTATTCACAGATCTGGAGCGGCTCAGTCCCCCATCTCGGCAATTTCTGGCAGAAGCCGGGGTGGAACTCTGGCCCTACGAGACCTACAGCCAACAACTGCCCCAATGGGCCAAGAGCTATGCGCCGGTGGGCTTGGATCCCAAGCAGACCACCCAGGGCACTCAAGAGCTGCTGCAGGATGCGAGCTGCCGCGAGCTGGAGCACCCAGTAGAAGCCCTCAAGGCCGTGAAAAACCCCACCGAGCTGGAACAGATGCGCCTGGCCAACCGCAAAGCCAGCCGGGCCAAGATTCGCACCCTGGCCTGGATCGACCGGCAAATCCAACAGGGGATCCCCATCAGCGAAGCCGACGTGGCCGCGATCATGGAGGCCCACTACCGGGAGGAAGGGGAGTGGGTGGGTCTGAGCTTTAACACCATTGCCGGCGCCGGCGCCAACAGCTCCATCATCCACTACAGCACTCCGGATCCCCAAAAGCTGCTGCAGCCGGGCGAACTGTTTTTGTTGGACTCCGGATCCCACTACTTGGGGGGCACCACCGACGATACCCGCACCGTTTGGATTGGCCCGCAACCCGCGGATCCCTTGTGCAAGCGGCGCTATACCGAGGTGCTCAAGGCCCACATTCAATGCGCCCGCCAGATCTTCCCCCCCGACACCTATGGAGTCTCGTTGGATGGGATCGCCCGCTCTACCCTTTGGCAGGCCGGGCTGGACTATGGCCATGGCACCGGCCACGGTGTCGGCGCCTTTTTGAATGTCCACGAGGGGCCCAACGGGATCCACCGCCGCGCCAACACCCCTCTCAAAGTGGGCATGATCAACAGCATCGAGCCGGGCTACTACCAGCCGGGATGGGGTGGGATCCGCCTGGAGAACCTCTACGAGGTGATTGCCATTCCCGAGCCGGAGGGCTGGATGGGCTTTCGCTCCCTGACTTGGATCCCTTTCGATGGGCGCTTGATCGATTGGGAACTGTTAAACGAGGTGCAGCGAGCCTGGCTGGACGAGTATCACCGGCAGGTTTACGCCATGCACCACGCCACCTTGCCAGAACAGGATGCCGCCTGGTTACGACGCGCCTGCGGACTGAGCTGATGTACTCGCGCAAGCGTTGCGCGGCGATTACAAATCCCCTGGCAAAGAACGCAGGAAGGATCCCCGCAGTTGACCACATGCGGCATTGCCATCCAAGCCACGGGTTTGGCGCACAGTGGCCCGCACTTGGTGCTGTTCGAGCTGGCGGACGAACTCTCTGACCCGTGTCGGGTGGGGGCGTTGATAGTCAGCTTCAGAGATGGGGTTGTAAGGGATCAGGTTCACGTGCAGTTGTACCCCTGACCGGCTGGCCTGCTGCAGCAATTGCGCCAGTTGGCGGGCATGAATGGGCAGGTCGTTGACCCCCGATAGCAGGGTATATTCAAAACTGACTCGCCGCCCGGTGCGCAGCATGTAGTCGCGGCAATCCTGGATCAGAGTGTCCAGAGGGTAGTGGGCTGCCGAAGGGATCAACCGTTGCCGCAGGTCTTGATTGGGGGCATGCAAGCTGACGGCCAGGGTAACTTGCAGATCCTGCTGCGCCAGCCAGGCAATTTGCCGGGGTACCCCCACCGTCGAGAGGGTGATATGCCGTTGGCCGATGCCGATATCTTGATTCAGGCTGCGGATGGCTTGTACCACCGTATCGCGGTTGAGCAGGGGTTCCCCCATGCCCATAAAGACCACATGGCTGACGCGACGGCCAAAATCTTCCTGCACCGTCAACACCTGATCCAGAATCTCGTGCAGCTCTAGGTTGCGCCGGTAGCCCATCTTGCCGGTGGCACAGAAATCGCAGGCCATCGGGCAGCCCACCTGAGAAGAGACGCAGACCGTCAGACGCTTGGCCGTTGGGATCCCTACCGTTTCGATCAACTGCCCATCCGCCAACCCCAGCAGAAACTTCACAGTACCATCGCGGGCCTCTGTCCGCTGCACAATGCGCGAGCGTCCCACTGGGTAGCTTTGCACCGCCTCTCGCCAAGCCCTAGGAAACACCGTCACCTGTTCCAGGGAGCGGATCCCTTTTTGGTAGATCCAAGCATGCAGTTGTTGCCCGCGATAGGCCGGCTGTCCTTGGGCAACCGCCCAGTCTTTCAGAGCAGACAAGGA
>NZ_JANSIC010000226.1:0-4167 GCF_047461955.1 Synechococcus sp. R55.7 | reverse complement strand
CGGCGCTATCCTTCCCTGCCCTGAAGGACGGGGCTTGCCGCGCCTTTTGGTCAACTCAAGACAATTGGGCAGCAACGGCTTTCAGCAGGCGTTTCTGGTCAACGGGCTTCGTCAGATAGGCATCGGAGCCAAAACATAGCCCCTGTTCAATCTCTTCGGGAGAGATTTTCGAGGAGAGAAAGACGAAGGGGATGTGAGCTGTAGACTGATCCCATCTCAGGGCATCCAGCACCCCATAGCCGTTCAGCTTGGGCATCACCACATCGCACAACACCAAGTCGGGCATCAGGGTGCGCACCATCTGCAAGCCCTCTTCTCCATCGGTGGCCGCCACCGTGTCGTACCCCGCTCGTTGCAACACCTTCTGCAGGTAGGTACGGATGGAGGGTTCGTCTTCAATCACCAGGATGCGTTTGGACATAACTTTGTAAAAAATTAAACAAAGACCTGGCCCAACCTGTCGGGCCTACTGTCCGCCTTCCCGGAGCCAGAGAGATCCGAGTTGATGCAAGAACAAGTCGAAGAACTACAGCTGCAGCATAGGGAAACTCTGGAAAAAAAAACTCCGCCAAATCGCTCATTCTGGGATCTCCCTGCTCTGCAAAAATCCTGATAGAGTGCGGAACAACTTTCCTCATCCGCAGATTTGCGGTTATGCCAGAAACCCCCCTCCTCCTTTGGGAGAAGTGAAGGCAGCCTATTCCGAAGTCAGTTGACGTTCCATCAGGCGGGTGAGGGCGGCGGTGGGGGTGGTCTGCCCTTGCAACAACAGATGCACTTCCTGGGTGATGGGCACCTGAATGCCGTGCTGGGCAGCGATCTCGACCACGACGGGAGCGGTGTAAACCCCTTCGGCGGTGCCCTCGATCTCCGCCAAAATCTGCGACAAGGGTTGGCCCTGGCCTAGCCCGTAGCCCACTCGGTAGTTGCGGCTCAAGCGGCTGTGGCAGGTGGCCAGCAGATCCCCCAACCCCGACAGGCCATTGAAGGTTTCTGCCCGTGCCCCCAGCTTAGATCCCACCCGGATCATCTCTGCCAGGCCGCGGGTAACCAGAGCCGCACGAGCATTGGCCCCCAGTTGCAAGCCATCACACACGCCAACAGCGATGGCGATAACATTTTTCAGGGTGCCGCCTAGCTCCACTCCCAGCGGATCGCTGCTGGTATAGAGGCGGAACCGCTCCGAGGAAAGGGCATACTGCACCTGCACAGCGGCCCAGGGATCCCGGCTGGCCACCACTGCCGCTGCCGGCAAGCCTTGGCGGATCTCCGCCGAAAGATTAGGCCCCGAAAGCACCACCAGGGGCTGCTCCGGGAAGGTGGCCCCCCAAATTTGGGTAGGGGTCAGAAGCTGCAGTGGATCCAACCCTTTGGTGGCCGAGACCAAAATTGCCTGCGGCGGGATCCCCACTTGGCGCACCGCTTCCACCACAGGGCGTACCCCCGCCATAGAGACGGCTGAGATGAGGATTTGGGATCCCTGGAGCACTTCTGCCAAATCCAGGCCCTTGCGGCGATTCCAAACCCGCACCCGGTGCCCTTGCCCCTGAGCCAGCATCGCCAGGGTACTTCCCCAAGCCCCGGCTCCCAAAATGGCAACGCTTTGCGGGGATGTTGGGCTTTGGCCTTCTGCGCTAGTGTTCATCTAATCTGTTCACCCGCAGACTTTCTCTTAAGCTTTCTTCGTAGGATGCCTCTCAAAAAGCCTGCGCCGGCAAAGGGAAGACCGGCGACAAAGGTTAGTATGGGTGGATACCAAATCATGGGTTAGCTCGAGAGCAGACGACATGGCAGAAGCAGGGATCCCCCGCCTTCCTCCTGAGGTAGCTGCCAAAATGGGAACCTGGCAGCACGGGTATGCCCTTACCAATGGCATTCAACTGCACTACGTCACCCAAGGGGAAGGGGAGCTGGCGATCTTGTTGCACGGTTTCCCGGAGTTTTGGTACTCCTGGCGGCATCAGATTCCGGTGTTGGCGCAGCGGTTTCGCGTGGTGGCACCCGACATGCGCGGCTACAACGATTCCGACAAACCGGATCACGGCTACGACTTGGATACCCTTACCGAGGATATTCGCGGCTTGCTGAGCCACTTTGGGGCTCAGAGGGCGGTGGTCGTAGCCCACGATTGGGGGGGAGCCATTGCCTGGCACTGGGCGCAATTTTTTCCTGAGGAGATTCGCAAGCTGGCCGTCCTCAATTCTCCCCATCCGGCCTGCTTTCGCCGGGAATTCTTGAGCAACTTGGATCAACTGCGCCGCAGTTGGTACCTGTTCTTTTTTCAATTGCCTTGGCTGCCAGAGTGGGTGCTGCAGTGGGATTTGGGAGATTGGGTGCGCCGCATTTTCCAGGAAACCTCGGTGCGCAAAAGCGCCTTCACCCGCCACGACCTCAAGCTCTACCAAGAGGCCCTCTCCAAACCCAAGGTTCTCACCTCTGCCCTCAACTACTACCGCCAGCTGTTTAACCTGCCCACCTTGCAGAACCTGTTTTTGCAGCCCATGCGGCAGATCCTCGCCCCCACCCTGCTGATTTGGGGAGAAGAAGACTTTGCCCTCAGCCGCGAGCTAACTGAGGGGATGGATCCCTTTTTCCCCAACGGCCTGCGCAAGGAGTACATCCCCGAATGCGGCCATTGGGCGCAGCAGGAAGCTCCGCAAACGGTCAATCGGCTGCTGATGGAGTTTCTCTAGCGGGCCGGGCTTGGGATCCGCTCTTTACCATCTTCAAGGGTTGACCCTAGAATAATCCACTGAATTCTACGGGAGAACCGGCATGGCCCTGGAGTATCCATCCCATCTGCGCTACGTGGACACCCACGAGTACATCCATGTTGAGGATGATATTGCGGTGATTGGGATCACGGCTTATGCCGTCGATCAACTGGGGGATATCGTTTTCGTGGGCTTGCCCGAAGAAGGGACAGAGATTGAAAAAGGGGAAAGCTTTGGCTCAGTGGAATCGGTCAAAGCCGTCGAAGATCTCTATGCCCCTCTTTCTGGAGAGGTGGTGGCCGTGAATACAGCGGTGGTGGAGAGCCCCGAAAGCCTTGCCGACGATCCCTATGGCGATGGCTGGCTGATCAAGGTGCGCATTGCCAACCCCGAAGATCTCGAGGACACCATGAGCGCCGAAGCCTACGCCAGTTTGGTAGAGGGATCCTAAACTCCAGCAGTTGGCCCTGAACTACAGCAAAGTCTCTCGGTTACCCCCCTCAGCTTTGGCTTGGTAGAGGGCCTTGTCGGCAGCAGCCAGCAGACTTTGTGGGTCAGTTCCCTCTCCCAGCTCCAGCAGAGAGGCGATGCCCACACTGCAGCTTAGGGAGATGGTCTCCGCTTCCACCTGCACCAACAGGGTCTGGACAGCCTGCCGCAAGCGTTCTGCCAGCCCTAGGATCTGCGAGTTCGGGATCCCGCGCACCAGCAGGGCAAACTCATCGCCCCCCAAGCGGGCCACCAGATCGTCTTGGCGAACGTGAGCTTGCAATCGCCGCGCCACCTGGATTAAGGTTTGATCCCCAGCCCAGTGCCCCCAGCGGTCGTTGATTTGCTTAAACCCATCCAAATCCAGATAGAGCACGTGGAGGGGAATGCGATGGCGAAGGGCAAAGGGGATCTCCAGCTCCAGTTGCTTCAGGAAAAAACGTCGGTTATACAGACCGGTTAGCGGGTCATAGAGGGCAGCAGTGGCCATTTGCAAAAAGAAGGCTTCTTCTGCCGCGTTGTAGTAGGCAAACTTGAGGGTGCTGGCCCCCACTTGAATGTAATCTCCATCCTTCAGGAGAACGCGGCTGACGCGCTCGCCGTTAACATATGTGCCGTTGAGGCTCTCCAGGTCGGTGAGGACATAACCTTCATCTTCTCTCTCCAGCCGACAGTGCTGCCGGGAGACGGCGTGATCCAAGAGCTGAATGTCCGCGCGGTGGCTGCGCCCCAAAACCCCACCCCTTGCCAAGGGAAACGTCATGCCCACATTGGCGCCGCTGAGCACCGTTAGAAAGGCCGCAGTTGCCTCAGGCTGGGGTCTGCGCTCGTAAAACTCCAAGGGGATCTGAGTGGTTGGCTCCTCTGGCAACTGAGAGAGAGGGTCGAGAGGCATGGAGAGGCCCAACGAATTGTGCGGGTTAGCAGTAAGCACTCGTTATATCCGTATTATGTCGGTTTTCCC
>NZ_JANSIC010000225.1:2639-4182 GCF_047461955.1 Synechococcus sp. R55.7 | reverse complement strand
CTAGAGGCTCAGCAGGTTCATCGTCAGCCCAGAGTGCCATAGCCACCAGCCCGTCGGCATAGGGGATCCCTTCTCAGAGCTTATTCCCGATTGGTAGGTCTCTAGAGTCCTCTTCCAGCTCTGAACCTTGGCGGGAAGATGAAGAAGCCACCTTTCCAAACTCAAAAGGCGGAAGTTCTCTGTTTTGGGAGATACCCAATCCAGGATAGGGAGTGGCTGACACCAAAGGGGATCCCTTGAGGGGTTTGCAACATTTGGCGGATATCCCCAGAGATAACCTGGGCTTAACCTCGTTTTAACTAAAAACAACTGGCCTTTACGTTATAGTAACTGCGCGGACTGGCGAAGTCTTCAATGGAGCGTTCCCGAGGGAACCCTGCGTGCTCAAAGGGATCCCTGGGATGTTGCGATCGGTTGAAGGCTTGTTGAGGATCGCAGGGTTAGCTTGAGGGTTGCCTCCAAGCTTCCAGGCGGTAGTGGCATACCCAGCCCGACGAGTTTTGATTGGGTTGGGTAAGGTTCTCGAGTGAAGTAGCCTTTTTTAGATCTGGGCTAGGATTTTATCTTCATCTGGGAGAGGAGATCTGTATGGTGACGTTGCACCCCTTGGAGCGTCGTTCTTTCCTGAAGTTTCTATCTGCCACTGTTGCCGGCTTTGCGGCTAGCCAGGCGAATTGGCAGCGGGTGTTTGCTCAGCAGACCATCACCATCAATGGCGCTGGGGCGACCTTCCCGGCCCCTATCTATCAAACTTGGGCCCAAGAATTTGGCAAGAAAAACCCTAACATCCAGGTCAACTATCAGTCTGTAGGAAGCGGTGCGGGTCGTCAGCAGTTTGTAGCCCGCACGGTCGATTTCGGTGCCACTGACAGCGTGCCCCGTCCTGAACAGATCAACCAAATTGAGAATGAGGCTAACCCTCCCAAAGGGATGGTTTCTGTACCCATGGTGGGCGGAGCGTTAGTTGCAGCGTACAACATTCCTGGGGTGGGCCCCGAAATCCGCCTTTCCCGCCTGGCACTGGCGAATATCTTCCTGGGCAAGATCAAGAACTGGAACGATCCCCTGCTGGCTGGCCTTAACCCAGGGGTGACTTTCCCGAATTTGCCGATTACCGTCGTGCATCGCTCTGATGGAAGTGGTACCACCGATATCTTCACCACTCACCTCAACGCTATTAGCCCAGAGTGGAAGCAAAAGGTGGGTCGCGGCCCTTCGGTAAACTGGCCAACCGGCGTAGGGGCGCGTGGGAACGAAGGGGTTTCCGAGCAGATCAAGCAAATTCCTGGCTCGATTGGCTACGTGGAATTCGGCTTTGCCAAGCTCAACAACCTGAACATTGCCCGTCTGGAAAACCGGGCAGGCAAGTTTGTAACTCCCAACGTCGAGACGGAGAAAGCGGCGCTGGCCAGAATTCAGCTCGACGAGCGTTTGCTGGGGGTCGATCCGGATCCTAGTGGGGAAGACTCTTACCCTATTGCGGGCTACACCTGGATCCTTGCCTACAAGGTTTACCCCAAAGCCGAGACTTCCAAGGCCGTTA
>NZ_JANSIC010000225.1:0-2539 GCF_047461955.1 Synechococcus sp. R55.7 | reverse complement strand
TGTTTCGGCCTCGGCCGGTTTTCCAGCGCCGGCGCGACCAGGTTTTTATCTGGGCTACGCGGATTGCCGTGTTTTTCTCGGCCTTCCTGCTGCTCTGGATTGCTCTGGAGATCGGCATTCAGTCTTTACCTGCTATAGACAGGTTTGGACTAAGCTTTTTCTGGAACACCACCTGGGATCCGGTCGAGGATATCTATGGGGCCTGGCCACAGATCTACGGCACGCTAGTGACTTCTCTCATCGCTCTGATTGTGGGGGTTCCTTTTAGCTTTGGCATCTCTATTTTTCTGAGCGAGGATTTTCTTCCGAAGTCCTTGCGTCTGGCTCTGATCATTGTGGTTGAGCTGTTGGCGGCTATTCCCAGTGTGGTGTTCGGCATTTGGGGATTGTTTGTCTTCATCCCCTTCTTCCGCCCCGTTCAGATGTTCCTGTACGAGAACTTCAATTGGCTTCCCATTTTCAGCACACCACCGATTGGGCCGGGGATGCTGACGGCAGGGGTTGTCTTGGGGATCATGATCATCCCCATCATCACGGCCATCGCCAGAGAGGTTTTGGTGGCTGTTCCTCCTGAGCTGCGCGCGGCTGCCTATGCGATGGGGGCTACGCGATGGGAAGCCATTTTTGGAGTGGTACTACCGGCTGCGATTGGGGGTATGTTGGGGGCTGTGGTGCTGGGTTTGGGACGCGCCCTGGGCGAGACCATGGCGGTGGCAATGCTGATTGGCAATGCGCGGGGGATTAGAGTCTCGCTTTTGGCCCCTGCCAGCAACATCCCTGCATTGCTGGCCAGCGAGTTTGCAGAAGCAGCCGACGAGCAGATCTCGGCTCTGATGTATGCGGCTTTGATCTTGCTGGTCATTACGCTGGTGGTCAACATCATCGCTGAGCTGATGGTTCGTCAGGTCAAGTTTGCTTTGACGGCTTCTCGGGAGTAGAGGAACATGGCGACACAAGTGGCAGCACAGGCCAATTTGTTCAAACGCAAAGTCAGATCCAAGCGCGTCGTGCTGGACTGGGTGATGACAGGCCTGATCTTTGCTTCCAGCATTTTTGCGATTTTTGTGCTCGCTTCCATCCTTTACTATGTTTTCGTCAATGGCATTGAGCGCTTCAATTGGCAGACCTTAACCCAGCTTCCTCCTCCTCCTGGCGATCAGGTAGGCGGCTTTGGCAACGCTGTGCTGGGAACGATCATTGTGGTATCGATTGCCATTACAATCACTTTCCCTATTGGTCTATTTGCTGCGATCTATCTCTCGGAGTTCGGCCAGAACAGTTCTACAGCATCATCTCTGCGTTTCATTATCAAAGTGCTGACGGGGGTTCCTTCCATCATCGCTGGCGTGTTCGCCTATGGGGTGCTGGTGCTTTCCACCAAGACCTTTTCTGCCCTTTCTGGCGGAGTAGCTCTATCGGTATTGACTTTGCCGATCATCATCCTCTCCTGCGAGGAGGCTCTGCGCTTGGTGCCGGCGGACACTCGGGCTGCCGCCTACGCCTTGGGAGCTTCGCGGGTGCAGACTGTGTTTCGGGTCGTTTTGCCAGCTGCTTTGCCGGTCGTTCTGACGGGAGTGACCTTGGCCATTGCCCGAGCAGCTGGGGAGACTGCACCTCTAATTTTTACTGCTCTGTTCAGCTTTCTATGGCCTGATGGTCTGCTGAAGCCAGTAGCCTCGTTGGCGGTGCTGATCTACAACTTTGCCATTGTTCCCTTCGAGAACCAGCAGAAAATTGCTTGGGGAGGAGCCTTGGCTTTGGTGATTCTGGTTTTGATCACCACGATCAGTTTCCGGCTGCTGCTGAGTCGTCGTCAGGAAACCATTACTATCTGATCTGGTTCTTCTGAGATTTTTGCCTCACTATTCTTCGATTTTGAGTTTGGGTTCTGAAGCAACGTCTACCTCTGGTATTCCTATGCGCCCTCCATTTCCCGGCAATCCTGATTCCTCTAAGAAGTCTGCCAACTTAACTGTTAAGCTGGAAACGCAAGCAGTCAGTGTTTACTACGGCTCTCATTTGGCGGTGAAGCAGGTTTCTCTGAAGATTCCCAAGAATCACATCACTGCTTTTATTGGCCCTTCCGGCTGCGGCAAGAGTACTTTGCTGCGCTGCTTTAACCGCATGAACGATCTGATCCCGGGGGCGAGAGTAGAGGGATCCGTAATTTTTCACGGGAAAAACATCTACGATCCCGATGTAGATCCTGCTGAAGTGCGGCGGCGAGTTGGCCTGGTGTTCCAAAAGCCCAACCCCTTCCCGAAGTCCATCTACGACAACATTGCCTTTGGGCCACGGGTCAACGGCTACCAAGGAGACTTGGATGAGCTGGTAGAGCGCGCATTGCGTCAGGCCGTCCTCTGGGACGAGGTTAAAGACAAGTTGAAGACGAGCGGCCTCTCCCTTTCGGGGGGACAGCAGCAGCGCCTCTGCATTGCCCGCACCTTGGCCATCCAACCAGAGGTGATCCTGATGGACGAGCCCTGTGCCTCGTTGGATCCAATCTCCACGTTGCGCATTGAGGAGTTGCTCAAGGAAC
>NZ_JANSIC010000224.1:0-4193 GCF_047461955.1 Synechococcus sp. R55.7 | reverse complement strand
CTTCAGGTGGGAGTAGAAGTATTGGTAGGGCTGGGAGCTCCATCGGACTCCGTCCTGCCAACGTCGGCGGCAGCAGGTGCAGTTGCCGGCAGTGTAGGTTCTGGCCCGGCAGGAGGCAACTCCGGTGCCGGTGCGGGCTGAGGCAGAAAGTCGATGACCTCCCAAGTCTTGGAATCCGGTGAGCTGTAGGCCAGCAGCCACCGTTCGGGCACGGTTTTGACGCGGTCGGGCGAGCGTTGTGTAGCAACAGTTTGTGCCTTTTGGTGGGCCAGGGTGAGCTGGAAGGGATCCCCTTTGCGGCGATAGGGGCGGCGGGATCCCGGCGGATGCACGATTAGGGTGTAGGTACCGCTGAGGTGATGGCCTTCCAGGGTTTCTCCTGAGGCCAACAGCAAGGGTTCACGGCGATCCTGGCGGATTTTCACATCCTGCAATTGCAGGCGGGCTGCTAGCTGGTCACTGCCCACCAAGGATCCCACCGGCCCGGACAAATGAGCGATCTGATAGGCGAGGGCCTGCTGCACAATCGGCTTTGGCGGTCTAGGGCCGCAGCCGGCCAGCAGCCCCACCAGCACAATAGCCACAAGGCTAATCGTGCCCCGCAGAACCGATCCCCTACAACTCCACCCCAGTTTTGGCATCGCTTCCCCTGAGGCCATCAGACGGTAACTAAGGTGGGGTGTTGCTTCAGGTATTCCGTATTCACGCCGGACTCGCGGGTGAGAGCCACCAGGCCGGTACGGGCGATCTCACGGATGCCAAAGCTGGTCAACATCTTGATGATGGCCACCATTTTGCCGGGATCCCCGGTTACCTCGAGAGTCAAAGACTCCTCCGCCACATCCACAATCCGGGCGCGAAACATTTGGGCCACATCCATAATGGCGGAGCGGGTATCGGGGCTGGCATTGACCTTGACCAGCATCAGCTCCCGTTCCACGCAGGGAACATGGGTGATATCGGTAACTTTCAGCACGTCGATGAGCTTGTAGAGCTGCTTCGTCATCTGCTCCACATCGTGTTCATCTCCCTGCACCACCATGGTGATGCGAGAGATCCCCGGTCGTTCGGTGGGGCCAACGGTGAGGCTGTCGATGTTAAAGCCGCGACGGGCAAACATCCCCGCAATGCGGGTTAAAACGCCAGGCTGATCCTGCACGAGGGCGCTGAGGGTGTGTTTCACGGCAACCAGAGGATAGAGAAAAAGCTGAGAAGAGGTTGGGGAAGCACCTGGGAATAACAATACCCTGAGGAAATTTTACGCCAACTTTGCCGGAATGTTTTTCGCATTGCTCCGGTCGGAGCACAGCTGCAGAGCCGGCGCCCTAGAGAAAGACAGCGCAGCCGTTAACTCTCCAAAGACCCGCGCGTAACCCCCAATTGGCTGTGTAGCTTCAGCTCCTGCCACAGTTGGGATCCGCTGAGTTGACCTTGTAGGAGTTGCTGATAGCGGTGCAGGGTTTGTTGGATCTCGGCGGGGGATTCATGCAAAAATTCGATGCGCAGATAGCGCAGGCCCAAGGCCAATAATTTCGGCACATATTCTGCCCCCGTTTGGGCCTTGCCGTTGTAGAGGGTATTCCGACAGCCGGCATCGGCCTTCAAAATGTGCTCGACATTGGCCCTGTCCCTCAGCTTCACCTCGTGTTTTTCACATGGGCGACCACAATTGGTGTAATCCGTTCCGCTGGATAAAAAGGCGCAAAAGACGCAGTGCTCCATGTGGAACAGGGGCATATGTTGATGAAGGGTAACCTCATACCTATGGGCGGGGCCGGCTTGCAGCAGGGATCCCAGTTGCTCGTGGTTGAGGTCATAGGAAGCCGTCAGGCGCTCCAGGTTGTAACGGGTTTTGAGATAGTGGGCCGTGATGGGATTGGCCACATTCAAGGAAAAATCCCCAATGCAGCGCTGCCCGGCAAAGAAACGGAGATGATCGTAATTTCTCACCAAGTAGCCATCGGCCCCAGCGGCCAACACTTGCTTTAGGATCCAGGTTTCTCCCGGCTTGGTGATGCGGGGCGGAGCGACCCACAGTTCCACCTCGGGATGGGCGGCTTTGGTTGTGCGGATCACCTCCCGATAGCGGCGGGGATCCTCAAACTCCAGATAGATCTGCCTAATACCGCTGGCTATCGCCGCCGGCAGTTGCGCCGGATCCCGCACCAACACCACCAACTGCGGGGATCCCCTTTCGGGCTCCTCCTGAGAAGGCACCAGATCTTGCCAGCGAGCTTCGGGATTGAGTTGCCAGCGCGGGGGCTGAGCTCGCAGAGCTTGTAGGCGTTCCACCGCTTGTCGGCGCATCTGGTTGAGCAGGCTCACCGGCAGCATTACCTCCCCCTGCAAGGCATTGTGCAGGGATCCCAACTTGAAGGGAGTGGAGCCCAAACGGCCCAGTTGCTGTCGCAGTTTTTCGGTGGTGAGGGGTTGGCGGTGGGCAGCTTCCAGGGGCAGCGGCGAATCCACCTGCACCGTATGGCCTTGCTCATCCCGCAGGATCAGCGTCAGCGGGGATCCCACTTGGCCGTGAACCTCCATGTGGACAGGCCGCTGAAAGCGGGGGTGATCCCCGGCGTAGCTCTGGCGCAGGCGCTTTTCCAGTTCCGGGTCGCTGGTCTTCCAGAGGCGATCCCCCACCCGCAGACGTTTGAGATCAATGACCCCCTCTCCGAAGCTGAGCCAGGCCAGCCCCTGCTTCTCTTGCACCCGGTAAACTCGCCCCCCCTGCTCCGGCAACTCCGGCTGCCCCTGGTCAAACACCACGCCGTCCCCAGCTTTGAGGGGTGCCTCCAGCCGGATCCCCACCTGATCCTGTTGGATCCCCACCACTTGCCCCAGGTAAACCCCCCGTTTCTTGCCAAACCGCGCGTGCACCAGCTCCTGGTTGTTGATGCCCCGCAGCCAGCCCGTATAAAGCCCGCGAGAAAAGCTCATCTCCAGCTCGTAGCGTTCCTGTTGCGAGGGCTGCCACGGCTGTCCCACCCCCAGCGCATCCAAGGCCTGCCGATACACCCGCGTTACATTGGCTACATATTCTGGGGATTTCAGCCGGCCCTCAATTTTCAGACAGCGGATCCCCAGCTTCACCAGCTCCGGTAGCACCTCCAGCCCGGCCAAATCTTGAGGGCTGAGCAGATACCGCTTCTCCCCCAAGTCGCGGCGGATCCCGTCTACCACCAGCTCATAGGGCATGCGGCAGGCTTGGGCACATTCCCCCCGATTGGCCGAACGCCCCCCCAGCGCCTCGCTGGTCAGACATTGCCCCGAGTAGGCCACGCACAACGCCCCATGCACAAAGACCTCCAGAGATAGGGAGGATCCCTTCTCTTGCAGATAGGCCTGGATCTGGGCGATTTCCTGGAGGGAACATTCCCGCGCCAGCACCACCACCTCACAGCCCAGCTCAGCGGCAAACTCCGCTCCCACTCCACTGGTGATGGTCATTTGCGTGGAAGCATGGATGGGGAAATCGGGGGAAAGATGCCGGATCAGGCGGGCGATGCCGATATCCTGCACAATCACCGCATCCACCCCCGCCGCAATCATCGAGCGGATGTATCCCTCGGCTTCCGTCAGCTCCCTTGGAAAAACCAGAGTATTCAAAGTAACATAGCCCCGTACCCCCCGCCGGTGCAGCCAGGCCATCAGTTCCGGCAAATCCGCTTCCGTAAAGTTGCGGGCGCGCATCCGGGCGTTGAAGCGCTCCAGCCCAAAGTAAATGGCATCGGCTCCGTTTTCCACTGCCGCCTTGGCACACTCCCAATCCCCCGCCGGGGCCAGCAGCAGGGGCAACTTGGTGGTCAGAGGCGGCGCCTCAAAGTGATCCGTTTCCGCGAAATCTATCCCAGCAGCTTTCATCGGAAGACAGCCCCACAAAGAGAACAAGGGATCCTTTCCCATTCAAAATCAAAAAACCTGAGAGCAGGATCCCCTTGTCTCAGGTCAAGCTGCCTCTGCCGGCGGCCTCTTAACAAAAAACTCGTTCCGTCCGCAAAGGGTCTAGCTAAGAAGCCACCAGCACATTCAGGATCCCGGTGAGGACGGCGCTGAACAAAGCCAACGTTAGGTAGCGGCCAACAGCCGGGTTGTCACCCAGCAGCCGATCGGAAGCGCTGATGGTGAAAAACAAAGACCAGGCCTGAGTAGCGTTGATGGTCTCAAATTGGTTGAATTCAGCGGTGAAGATCTTA
>NZ_JANSIC010000223.1:0-4213 GCF_047461955.1 Synechococcus sp. R55.7 | reverse complement strand
TCCCGACACCGACCCTACGGGTACAGTGCGGGGCTCCTGCGATTTCTAGCTGAAAAGCCAGCCGAGCTTTTGCCCCCTGCTACTGCTTGCACCGACAATGGGGTTCGCCGCAATGGCACCCCCAATGGGCAGGGTGCCCAGTCGGATCCCCGCGAGGCTCTGGATGCACAACTGGGCCTGCAAAAGCTTACCCTCAAATGGTCTGCCGAGAGGGTAGAAAAGCTGGGATCCCTGGAAAGCGCCACCGGGCTACCGGGCGAGATTTTGCTGGAAGTCCTGCTGGATCATTGGGAACAATTGCCCAAGCCCTTGCAGCAAGATTGCCTCCTGCAAGCCCACCGCATTCGCGTCGAGCGGCTGGTGATCAGCCAAAACTTCACCATTGCCACGATTGAGCAACTGCTCTTCACGTCAGCGTTGCGCAACAACAACGAGCAGCATCTGCTTTGAGTTCTGGCCGGTTGGCCTGGGAAATTCCCCCTCAAGATCTCCGCCAGTATGCCAGACAACAGGGATCCCTGTTCCTGTGCTAGGGTCAAAATGGTTCTGTTGGCTTTTCGCGCTTTTCGGCCTGTGCTCTCTCCCCCTCGCTACCTGGCGGCAACCCAAGCCCATTATCATCAAGTGCATTATTCACCCTACTTCTCACTTTTGTTTTTCTATCTTCTCCCTATTTCTCCCATCGTTTAGGGGACAGCATTGCAACGTCATCTTCTTTAAAACGACCAGGTTGTAGTGGAGCGGCAACAGTTGATGAAAGATCTTGATTTGACCAAAGCTGTAGAGCAACGGCGCACCTTTGCCATTATTTCCCATCCCGATGCGGGGAAGACCACCCTCACCGAAAAGCTGCTGTTGTACGGGGGGGCCATTCAAGAAGCGGGAGCTGTGAAGGCCCGTCGGGCGCAAAAGCGGGCCACTTCCGACTGGATGGAACTGGAAAAGCAGCGGGGTATTTCCATCACCTCTACCGTCCTGCAATTTGATTACCGCAACATTCGTCTCAATCTGCTGGATACTCCCGGCCACCAGGACTTCAGCGAAGACACCTATCGCACCCTGGCAGCGGCTGACAATGCCGTGATGCTGGAAGATGCCGGCAAAGGGTTGGAAACCCAGACCCGCAAGCTGTTTGAAGTGTGTCAGATGCGGGGGCTGCCGATTTTTACCTTTATCAACAAGATGGATCGCCCAAGTCGGGATCCCTTGGAGCTGATGGATGAAATTGAGACGGAACTGGGCCTCAAGCCCTATCCTGTCAACTGGCCAATTGGCTCAGGCGAGCGGTTTACTGCCCTATTTGACCGTCGGACTCAGGAGTTTCATTTCTTTGAGCGGGTATCTGGGGGGCGGCTAAAAGTTCAAGATACCGTTATTAAACTTGGGGATCCGCAAATTGAGGAGTTGATCGACAAGGACTTGTATTACCAATTCAAGGAAGAGCTGGAACTGCTGGATGGTCTCATGCCCACCTTGGATCTAAAACAGGTGCATTCTGGCAAACAAACCCCGGTCTTTTTCGGCAGTGCCATGACCAATTTTGGGGTGGAGCTTTTCCTCAATGCATTTTTGGAGTATTCCTTACCGCCAATGCCTCACGAGAGCACTGCTGGGCTAATCCCGCCCGAACATCCTGAGTTTACGGGCTTCGTCTTTAAACTGCAGGCCAACATGGATCCCCGCCATCGGGATCGCGTTGCTTTTGTGCGCATCTGTTCCGGCAAGTTTGAGAAGGATATGGTGGTCAACCATGCCCGCCTCAATCGTCCCATTCGCCTATCTTATCCCCAGAAGTTGTTTGCTCAAGAGCGCATCTCCATCGATGAAGCTTACCCTGGGGATGTGATCGGCCTGAATAATCCCGGCATCTTCACCATTGGGGATACCATCTACACCGGCCCGAAGCTGCGCTACGCCGGGATCCCTAGCTTTTCTCCTGAGCTGTTTGCCTACTTGAAGAATCCCAATCCTTCCAAGTTTAAGCAGTTCCAGAAAGGGGTAGCGGAACTGCGGGAAGAAGGGGCTGTACAAATCATGTACTCTATCGACGATTCCAAACGGGATCCGATTGTGGCAGCGGTGGGCCAGTTGCAGTTTGAGGTTTTGCAGTACCGCCTTGAAAGTGAATACAACGTCGAAACCCGACTGGAGATGTTGCCCTACACCCTGGCCCGCTGGGTCGAGAATGGCTGGAAGGCGCTGGAGAATATTCCCAGCTTGTTTAACACCCTAGTTGTTAAAGACATTCAAGACAGGCCCGTTCTTCTGTTTAAGAACGAGTGGACTTTACAGCAATTTGCTGCCAGCAACCCTAAAATCAAGCTCAGCAAAATTGCCCCTATCTCGGATCTCGGCCCAGAATTGGGTGACGGCCAATAGATCAACCTAAGAGAATCCGTCTCAAAGAGCCTTAGGTTCTGACATTCAGTCGAGATGCCATTGGTCTCCACATCAGCGGTGTTGATAGGTGTTGATATCTTCGGATTTCTGAGCAAACCCCTCACACAGATCGCAGCAATTCCCCCATCTTTTTCCTGCATCGTCCAGGGACAGAGGGAGTGAACCATGCCTTTCTTCTCCAACCTGGGATCCGATTCTCCCCACTTTGGCGCTGCCCTCAGTGCTTGTGCGCCACTTTGCGAACGCTCCTTGTGGGGACTGGATCCGCAAGCCGTTTTTTTGAATCACGGCTCCTACGGCGCGACCCCGAAAAAGGTGTTGCAGGCCCAGAGTGTATGGCGGGAACGCCTTGAGGCTCAGCCGGTGCAGTTTATGGGAGAGGAACTTCCTCGAGCCTTGCGGGCGGCGGCAGCAGAACTGGCCCATTTCGTCGGGGCCGAACCCGAAAATTTGGTGTTTGTGGAAAATGCCACCAGCGGGGTCAATGCCGTTTTGCGCTCGCTGCGGTTCCGGCCAGAGGATCAGATCGCCTGCACCAATCACGGTTACGGGGCCGTTCGTCAGGCATTGCAGTACATCTGTGCCCAGTGGGGAGCCATCCCAGTTGAGGCGCAGATCCCTTTCCCCATTGCGGGGCCAGAGCAGGTTATCGCGGCCTTCGAGGCCATCCTCACTCCCCAAACTCGCCTGGCGGTGTTGGATCACCTCACCTCGCCTACGGCTCTGATCTACCCCCTGCCTGAGCTGATCGGCCTCTGTCGGGAGCGCGGGATCCCGGTTTTGGTGGATGGCGCCCATGCCCCCGGAGTTCTCCCCTTGGAGTTGGAAAAGCTAGGAGCCGATTGGTACACCGGCAATGCCCACAAGTGGCTGTTTGCCCCGAAAGGCTGTGCCTTTTTGTGGGTGGCCCCCTATCGACAGGCCCAAACTCATCCTACGGTGATCTCCCACGGCTATGGGCAAGGGTTCACAGCGGAGTTCGACTGGGTGGGCACACGGGATCCCAGCGCTTGGTTGGCCATTTCAGCAGCCCTGGCGTTTATCCAAGGGGTGGGACTGGACAACATCCGTCAGCACAACCACACTCTGCTGCTGCAGGCGCGGCAGTTGCTCTTGGAGGCTCTTGAGGGGATCCCGCCCGCCCCCGAAAAGATGTTGGGCTTTATGGCCACCCTACCCTTGCCGCCATTTTGGCAGCAGTGGATCCCTGAGCTTCCTCTTGAGGAGCGCGCCCGTCGGCTTCACGATTACCTCTGGTACAAGTACCGCATTGAGGTTCCGATCATCCCCTTCGCCGGGCAGCTTTGGGTACGCATCTCGGCCCAGGTCTACAACCGTTTGGCAGAGTACGAACAGTTGGCGCTGGCCTTGCAGCATCTGCCCTGAGGTTTTGTCGGTTGAGCCGCTTTCACGACATTGCAAGTATAGTTGCTTCGCACACCAGTAAAACGATTCCAGATCTATGGTCAATTCAGTTGAGGATGAGATGACGTTACAGGTAGGATGGCATGCCAGTAGACCTCAGAAAGAAGCCTTGACCTGAGAGAGAGTCGTAGGGCATGTCCAGGAAGGGAGCAGACCCACAGACGTACAAAGCCGGTCATACAGCGGAAGGGAAGGGTATGGGAGTCGGTAAAAGCAGCGCGGAACGCTTGGGGAGCGTCTCAATCTAGTTTGAAGCGACCGCAGTGCTTTCAAGAGGGCAAGGATGCATGCAGATGGAGGAACTTCTGTTGATGAAGTGACAAGGCCTGCTTTTGCGAGTCGGACTATTCTACTGGCCAGTGTCTCATTGCTATTTGAATTGACTATC
>NZ_JANSIC010000222.1:1901-4247 GCF_047461955.1 Synechococcus sp. R55.7 | reverse complement strand
CACTCACCTCTGCTTCTGAATCGTTGCGCAAACAGAATTGCACCACCTGCGAGGTTTGGTCGTCGATGGGGGTAGCCGCTGTGAAAATGATGTGGATGAGGCCGTTGGGGTAGGTGATTTTGAGCTTGCGACCAAAAGGCATAAACCAGGTGCCCTCCAGGATACGCACTGTGCGATCCTCTGACATCCGCAAGTTTTGCTTCTGCAAGTCACTGTTGAACACCGGCAAAACAGAGGTGGCCCGAAGGCCATATTCCAGTTCTTCAAGGCTGTCCAGATCTGGGGGTACAGGCTCGGAGATCACCCCAAAGCTCTGGTGATGGACGAAGTGGGGATGGGCATTGTCAAAGGAGTTTTCCATCAGGCGCAGGCCGGCGCATTTCCAGACCTCATAGAACTGATGAATTTGGCGAAACCGGGAATCCGCCACCTCTGGGATCTCGGGAATATCGGTCAAGGGATCCGCCAATGCCACCCAAACATAGCCATAGCGCTCTTGGCAGCGAAACCCCTCCACCTTGTAGGTAGGGGGGATGAAGTTGTCTGTAAGTTGGGGCACCTTCACACAGGTGCCGGAGCCGTCAAACTCCCAGCCGTGATAGGGGCAGCGGATGTGGCCATTGCAAACAACCCCTTTGGAAAGTTGGGCCGAGCGATGGCAGCAACGATCCAAGACGGCGCAAGGCTGCCCTGACTCATTGAGCCAAAGCACCAGAGGAGTCTTCAGCAGCGTGAAAGCTTGTGGGCCGGCTTCCAGAGCTGATACTGGGATCACAGGGTACCAAAACCGCCTCAGGACAGGTTGCTGGGTAACAAGCATAAACCCGCTCCACAAGCTCTAGTTCGGAGAATCATGAGCTGGCTTTTCGTGAGCCTAGGTGGCTCAAAGCACCGCCCCCCGTGAAAAAGATAGGCGTTGAAATGGCAGAAGTCCGTATAAGCCAACACAGCTTTGCCCTGCCACAGCGGTCGCGTTTGGACATCGACAACTCCCCCTCTATCCAGAGATGGGCTATTGATTGAGGGAAGTAGAAAAGTGTCAGTGGGCTTCTGTTGGCATGTGGCTGTGGGGAGAGGTGGAAAGGTGCAAAACGAATTGAACCCCAACCGAGATCTCCGTAACACAGGGATCCCGGCCCAACCTGCCGCAGAGCTCAGCTCTCTCGAACCAGAACCGGCTGCTGAGAGCCGGCCAAACCAACTGACGGATCCAGATCCTCGCCTCAGCCGTTCTCAACAAAAACGAGAGCAGGAACGCCGCTCCTTACCTTGGCGCCTGGGGCTGGCCAACGTGCTCTCGGCAGGGTTGCATTTCATCGCGTTGCATTTCATGGCGATGAGCTGGATGGGTTGGCGGCCTGGGATCCCGGAGGAGGAGATAATCTCCTTTCAGTGGGTGGAGATGGCGGATGAGCCGCCCCCAGAGCCGCAGTGGATTGCGCCCGTCTCCGCCCGTGAGTCCGGTGTCTCTGAACCTCGGGATCACGTATCGGTGCGGCAGTCGCAAGTGGCCAATCCAGGTGAATGGGTAGAGGTCACTTCTGCAACGGCACAGCCTCTGCTCGCCTCAGCCGCAGGGAGTCCTGTCCCTGAGATCCTTTCTCCGCCGACAAGGGAGCTTGAGGTGCCCCAGCCCGCCCGGAACTCTGCCTCTCCTCAGCAGCAGCCAGAGGCCAGGTTAGAAAATCTGTCAGCGGGTTTAGCAGCTCTGGAGCAGGCAGTTGCCGATCACAATTGGGCGGAGGCGCTACATCTGACGGAAGAATGGCTGGATCACTGGCCTCTGTCCTCTCCACAGCGCCAGCAACTGCAGGACTATCGTCAGCATCTGCAAAGCCTACTGGCTACCTCCTCGGCAGCAGCAGTGGAGACCAAATCGGCTCAGATCTCTCCTGCTCAATCCCTCAAGCCTCAACCCGAAAGAGCAGCAAGTTCTCCTGAGGTTTTGCCACAACCCTACCTGTCGGCTCCAGCGGATCCGCATCCAACTTTGCCCTCTCCAGAGCCGATCGCAGCCCCGTTGGAAGAGCCTTCTCCCACCTTGCCCCCGACTTTTCCTACCGGATCCCACAACTCCGACTTCGGTCGCACCAGTGGGATCGAGTCCTCTCAGGCAGGCCCACCCAGCCTCAATGCCACCGCCGATCCGGATTGGGGAGACTACTTGGCTCAATTTCAAGAAAGGGTTCGCCAACACTGGATGGTACGGCGGGCATCCGGATCCTACGTAACAGTGGTGCAGGTGCGTCTGGATCGACAGGGATCCCTGCGGGAACTGCGCCTGCAAACCCCCTCAGAAGATCCCCTATTGGATGCAGCCGTGCTCAGTGCCATCCAGCGCTCAGC
>NZ_JANSIC010000222.1:0-1801 GCF_047461955.1 Synechococcus sp. R55.7 | reverse complement strand
CCGGCTGCCAAAGTTGAGCCCCGCAACCACCTCACCTTCCCTCAAATTGACAACGAATGAAGCAGTTGTCCCGGTGGGGGGTGGAGGGGAGGGTGGTGCTGGAGTTGGGCTGGGGGCACTGCCGATTACCGATTGCACAAAACCGGCGAAGCTAGACACCCGCGTATACACCCCATAGAAATTGGGCTGGGCGCAGCCGATGCCAAAACTGGTGATTCCGGCCAGGGCAAAACCCGTGCCACTGGACACAATCAAAGGCCCACCGCTATCAGCCTGACACGCATCGACTCCCCCCTGAGGAAAGCCGGCGCAGAGCATGGTATCTAAAATGTTGCCATTGTAGGATTGGGGCGCGTTGCACACCGCATTGGAGACGATGGGAACGGTGGCCTGCTGCAAATCTCGGGGAAAGCCGCTGGGCTCTTGATCCAGGGCGCGGGGGAAGGTGGCTCCCCAGCCGAGGATGGTGGCGGCAGTGCCGGGGGCTGTCAGGTTGGTTTGGTTGGGCTGCACCAGTGGCAGGGTGGCCAGAGCCACTGGCCGAGAAAGGCGCACCAGGGCAATGTCGTTCCCCCCAAGTTTCCCCACCTGGGGGTTGTAGCCGGGGTTGAGGACAATTTGCGCGGCGCGAATGCGTTGGCCGGCACCGATTTGCAAGCGGTTGGTACCCAACAGCAGATCCAGATTTTGGGCACTCACTACCTGCTTGCCTTGTTCGTCGAAAAAACAATGGGCAGCGGTAACTACCCACTCCGGCGCGATCAGGGATCCGCCGCAAAACTGCGCTCGAAAGGGATCCGGCTCAGCCGCGTTCAGCAAGGCCACCATCCAGGGAAAGGCCCCTTCGGGAGCAGGTCTGCCGCCCACAATCCGCTCCAGCCCCAAGCCTGAGCGCGGCGTGGTGAAGATTCGCCCTGGGGGCAAAAGGGCGGTGACGCGGTAGGTGCCAGGGGGCAAGTTGGAGAAGCGAAAGTTACCGCTGGCATCGCTGACGGTGCTGGGCTCCCCCGGGTCGAGGCGGCCATTGCCGTTTAAGTCCAAAAAGGTGGCGATGCCCGGCAGCCCCGGCTCCCCCGGATCCCGCAGCCCATTGCCGTTGAGATCGTCGAAATGGGATCCCTCAATTCGTCCTGTGGGAGGAGCTGAGACTGGGGGAAGCGGGCGACTGGAACCCCCGCCGCCACAGGCGCTTATGCTCAGGGCCAGACACAACCCCAGCGGAATAGACCAAGAGCGAGCCAAGCCCAAGGAGGAATGGGATCGCGAGAGATGAGGCATGGTCAGATTCTCCAAAGCCAGCCGGTTATGCCAGCCAAGGATATCCTACCGGCGAAGCCTAAAGATTGCGGAACCGGGAACGCTTCCCCCCGCGCCCGGCTCTTCCGATTTGCCCCAAGACCCCAATGCCCACTTTAGCCTCTTGCCGCCTGCGCAACTGGGCAGTAAAACCAGGGTGGGAGGGTGTGTGGCAGATGAATATCGCGGTCTTGGGGTTCAAAGGGGGCGTGGGCAAAACCACCACGGCGGTACACCTGGCCCTCTACCTTCAGCAAAAACAAGGGGCAGCTCCTGCGGGTGGGTCGGGGATGGCCCTGTTGATCGACGCCGATCCCAATCGCTCGGCCTCTCGCTGGGCAGAACGGGGATCATCCTTTCCTATCAAGGTATTGGCCGGGGATCCCACCACTCCCACGCCCACAGGCTTTCAGCACACGGTGATCGACACTCCTGCCCGTCCCACCCCGGAACAGTTACCAAAAAACTGGGTCTAAAGCCCCGCCCTAAGGCCTACGGCCCGCTG
>NZ_JANSIC010000221.1:0-4274 GCF_047461955.1 Synechococcus sp. R55.7 | reverse complement strand
AGCAACTGGATAACCTCAGCTGATCGTTATAGTCATTTTTAAACTAGATTGAGACACTCCCCAAGCATTCCACGCTGCTGCCCCTACTCCCAGCCTCGCTGCCAGAGGGAGAGGGGAGCTAGACGAAAATGTTTCATTCCCGTTTAACGAACCAGATCGAGTGTCACCGAACCAGATCGAGGAGCCAAGCAAAGTAGAAGCGGCTGCGAATGGTTTGTCGCTGCTGCACTTTCCAGCCCCATTCGGTTAATTGGCTCACCAAGGTCGCCTCTCGGTGTTGATAGGCGCGGGTGGTTTTGCTGGGGCCGGGGAAGAACTCTCCCACTTTCTTCAGCAGCGTCAGCCAGGGGGTTTTGGGGGCAAAACTGAAGATCAGGCGGGACCGAGCCAGGCGGGTCAGGTGCTTTAGCATGCGCAGGGCCTCGGCTTCAGGGTAGTGGATCATCACATCGAGGCAGATGACGACATCGTATTCCCCCGTCAATTCCTCCAGATCCGAGACCCAAAAGTGTGGGTTGTCTGTGGATCCCAGCTCCATTTGCTGGCGGCGGCGTGCTTCGTTCACCATTTGTTCCGAGATGTCGCTGGCGAACACCTGCGCCCCTCTGGTGGCCAAGGGCAAACTGAGGCTGCCCACCCCGCATCCGGCATCACAAATGCGTAAACCCGAGGGATCCCCCAACCACTGCAACACCGTCTCTACTGTGCGAGCATGGCCAAGGCGGATGTCTTTTTGGACGAAATTGACTTCTTCTTCACCATAAATGCGCCGCCAGCGCTCGAAGCCAACGGAGTTGAAGTAATCGCGGACAATGGTTTTCTCTTGCATAGAACTTCCAGCTAGGGATCCGGCGAGAGAAAAAGATGAACGCTCTGCTTTTCTTCGCCAATGCGCATCCCATTCTACCCCGAGCCCCCGTAGCCCTCTGCATCGTTGCCCTAGGATTGTATTAGAATTAGCCCGCACGCCTTGGATGCTGCACCATGACCGAAGCTGAGATTGCCCAAGCGTTGCAGGCTCGGTTGGCTGCCCCGGTCAGAATTGCGGTCAAACGCCGCCAAGGTCATCTACACGTTCTCCTGAATCGGCCCCCCTCGGCTCGAGTGGACTACCCCCATCTCACGGAGCGGGTGCGGGTGGAGCTCAGGGCGTTGGGCTTGCCCGGCTTAGAGCAGGTCACGGTGTACGGGCGTGAGTCGGGACATTCTGAATACGAGTGGGAGCAAACGGCCCCCTTGTTGAACCCGCTGCTGGCCTCAGAAGAAACCACAGTTCTGTTGGAAAAAAAAGGCGATCGCCTACTGCAGGATCTGACAGTTGTTGCCCCGGATTCGGTCAACTCAAAGCCTGAACCTGCGCCGGAGAATCCTGTCGGGAAAACCGACATAGGCAGCAGGTCCCGCATCTCCTGGGTGTGGCTGGGGGGAGCTGTACTGATTGTTGGAATTGGGGTGATTCTTTTGCTGGTTGCCCTTCTCTGAAAGAGCTGGGTAAAGGTTCTTGTTCTTGTCTTGGGAAAAGCCTCAGGGAGCGTTGCCGAGAGTCGCCGATGAACTTTGAGGATGCCGGGATCCGGTCAATTGGGCTTTTTGCAAGGCATCCTGCAGCATCCGCTCCACCAACTCGGTGAACGTCCACCCCAGAGCTGCCGCCGCATCGGGACAGAGGGAAGTGGGGGTCATGCCGGGCAGTGTATTCACCTCCAACACCCAAGGATTTTCCTCGGGATCCACCCGCAGATCCACCCGCGCCAAGCCTTCGCACCCCAACGCCTGGTAGGCCTTCAGACCTGCCGCCTCACAGCGGGCCAACCCTGCCGGGCTGAGGGAACAGGGGATCAAATGCCGCGAGCCACCGGGTGCGTACTTGGCTTCGTAGTCGTAGAAGTCGCCTTGGGCGGGGATGATCTCAATGGCCGGAAGAACTTGGCCGGACAAGATCGAGAGGGTGATCTCCTTTCCGGGAACATAGCGCTCCAGAAAAATCCGCGACGAGACTGAGCGGGCCAACTCCAGCCCCTGAGCAAATGACCTCTCATCCCGGACAATGCTGATGCCCACCGTCGAGCCGTTGTTGCTGGGCTTAATCACCAGTGGGGATCCCAACTCTGCCGCACAGTCAGCCCAAGTGAGGGGGCTTTGGTCGTCCCAAACCTGCCAATCGGGGGTAGGGATCCCCGCGGCGCGAAAGATCTGCTTGGAGACCAGCTTATCCATGGCCAGAGCACTGGCCAGCGGCCCGGATCCCTGGTAGGGCAGGCCCAGCCAGTCCAGCATTCCCTGTACCACCCCATCCTCGCCACCAGGGCCATGCAAGGCAATCCAAACGAAGTCGCAGCCGGCTTGCCGTTCCTGCCAAAGGCGCAGAGGCAGATCCTCATCTGGGTCGATTACCTTGACCCGATGGCCCAGGTCCTCCAAAGCCCGTTTGCAGGCTTTACCCGTTACCCAAGAGACTTGACGTTCTGCCGAACGCCCCCCCGCCAAGACAACAATGTTCATGGCCTAACCCCAAAGCACTCCCCACCCTCAACAACCGGCACCAAGATACCAGCATACCTTCACCCTACCCTACGAAGGGGGCCGTCGGCGGCGCAAGAACTCGGGAATATCTAAGCCTCCAGACATCGGCGGCTCAGGCTCCGGAGGCTGTCGAGGCGGCAGCTCAGGGCTCGTGGGGGTGGGCTTACGAACCCCTGACTTGTTGGAGGCAGAAACTTTGGTTGCAGCAGGGATGGCGGCTGGACGGGCTTTCTCTTGGAAACCGGTGGCGATGACCGTGATGCGCACTTCCCCCTGCATGCGCTCGTCTTGGACGGTGCCGAAGATGATGTTGGCCTCGGGATCCACTGCCTCGGCGATGATCTCGGCAGCCACCGTGACCTCATGCAAGGACAAATCCGGCCCACCGGTAATGTTGAAGAGGACACCTTTAGCCCCTTCGATGGAGGTTTCCAAAAGCGGCGAAGATACAGCGGTAATGGCGGCTTCGCGGGCGCGGGACTTGCCGGATCCCATGCCAATTCCCATCAAGGCAGAGCCGGCATCGGCCATCACGCTGCGCACATCGGCAAAATCCACATTGATCATGCCGGGAATGAGAATGATATCCGAGATGCCCTGCACCCCCTGCCGCAGCACATCATCAGCAACGCGAAAAGCCTCTTGGACAGGGGTTTGCTCGGAGATCACCGAAAGCAACTTGTCATTGGGAATTACAATCAGGGTATCAACTGCCTCCCGCAGCGCTTGGATCCCTTCCTCGGCCTGCTTGCTGCGGCGTTTGCCCTCAAAGGAAAAAGGCCGTGTCACCACTCCCACCGTCAGGGCACCACTGGCTTTGGCAATTTGGGCGATGACGGGTGCTCCACCCGTGCCCGTGCCTCCCCCCATGCCGGCGGCAATGAAGACCAGATCTGCCCCTTTGATGGCTGCCGATATTTCTTCGCTGGATTCTTCTGCCGCTTTCTGGCCAATGGCCGGGTTACCACCTGCACCCAAGCCTCGAGTCAGCTTCTGCCCAATTTGCAAGCGGTTCACTGCCGAGGACTGGGCAAGGGCCTGCGCATCGGTGTTGACGCTCCAAAACTCGACGCCCACAAGGTTGCTGGCCGCCATCCGACTGACCGCGTTGCCACCCCCACCCCCCACGCCTACTACCTTAATCTTTGCGTTTGCGGTCTTGCTCGGCATGAAGTCCTCTGGACAATCCGCCGCTCTGGTCTGAGATCCGTTCCTCTCATACTCGGCATGAGAGCCTTCTCCCCTGTGGCGCTCATTCCAATGGGAAGGCGCAGACTGGGCTGAACCCAACCCTTGCCCAGGATTGAGAGGATGGATGTCTGACCAATTGGATGGCATGTCAGCTCTCACAATAACTTAAATTCTGGTAAATATCGAATATGCTAGCTGATTTAATATAGAGCAACTCCCTCCAGATGCCAACGCTGCCGACGTTTGTGAATCTTCCCGCTGAATACGGCCCTCCTAAAGACGCCTGTCGGCAGAATCTCAGGTAGCCTTTCTTGCCTAGAGGCATTTCTCTCTGAACTTGTCTCGAAGCTTTTGTGTGTAAGAATAGGTGTTCTCGAATACTTAGACCCTTGCAGGGGAAGAAGGGTCCAAAGGGAGGTTTCGGTACAAGAGTCTGGCCCTAGTTAAGGCCCAGTTAAGGCGAAGAGTCCCCTATCCAGCCAAAGGCTGATAGAGCGCCACTTTGTAGAACTGAGGCTTTGGCATCCTGTAGAGATTCAGGGATCCGGACTTGCATTCAG
>NZ_JANSIC010000220.1:0-4278 GCF_047461955.1 Synechococcus sp. R55.7 | reverse complement strand
CCCCACGGGTGTGGGGACAACTGGGCATACTCGTTTCAAACAAGATGAAGACCCTTCGCCGCTGACCCTCACCCCTTGCGGGCGAGGGGAGCTGGGGATCAACCAACCAGCTGTTCCACAGCCGTTTGCAATGACCAGGCAAAGCAAGGGGGAAACCCCAGAGGCTGCCTAGCCCGCCTGGCTGCGCAACTGCCGCAAGAGCCGCTCAAACTCCTCCGGCAGGGGAGCGGTAAACTGCAGCGGCTGGCCTGTGCGCGGGTGAACAAAGGAGAGCTTCCAGGCATGGAGAGCTTGGCCGCCCAGCTTAACAGGGCTGGTTTTGCTCTGGGTGTAGAGGGGATCCCCGACAATGGGTAGGCGCATGTGGGCAGCATGCACCCGAATTTGATGGGTGCGCCCGGTCTCCAGCTCAAACTGCATCAGGGTGTAGTTGCCCAGCCGCTCCAACACTTGCCAGTGGGTTACCGCCACTCGCCCTTGGCCAGGGGTCAGGACGGCCATTTTCTGCCGATCCACCGGGTGCCTCCCAATGGGGGCAGAGACGGTGCCTTGGCTTTGGGCCGGGCGGCCAAACACCACCCCCAAGTAGATGCGCCGGGCGGTTTTGGCCTGGATCTGGGCTTGTAGGTGCTGGTGGGCCTGATCGTGTTTGGCAATCACCAGGGCACCAGTGGTGTCTTTGTCAAGGCGATGGACAATACCTGGACGCAGCTCGCCGTTGATGCCTGAAAGATGGGGGCAGTGGGCCAGCAGGGCGTGCACCAGGGTGCCACTGGCGTGGCCGGGGGCGGGGTGCACCACCAAACCGCGGGGCTTGTTGATCACAAGCAAATCGTCATCTTCGTAAAGAATGTCCAAGGGGATCGGCTCCGGCTGCAGGGCAGTCGGGGTGGCTGGCGGGATCCGCACCTCGACTTCATCCCCAGCTTGCAGGGGGCGATCCTTATCCCGGCAGGGCTGCCCATTGAGCCAAACCTGGCCCTGGCGGATAAGCTGCTGCAGGCGCGACCGCGACAGCTCCGGCAGTTGCTCTGCCAATCCTCGATCCAGCCGCAAGCCCTGCTGTTTTTCCGTCACCCTGATCTGGCGAATGTCTGCTGCAGCCTCCTTGTGGCCCTCCATGCCGTTGTTGCCCAAATTGCCTTCTTTGACCATTGTGGCAGCCCGGCTACTTTTGCACTGAGTAAAAAAGGTCGAAGATTTGCAGCAACTTCCGCAGGCAGGTGGTGGGGGGATCTGCCTTGTCTCATCGCCTTCTAAGCCTTCTTGGGGGGATCCCTGGGCAATTTTAAGGGGCAGAAAATCCTGACTAGAGTGAGGCTATGGCCCACCAAGAATGAGTTGGGCCGAGTGTTGGCATAGGAGAGCCGGGAGCGATCCCAAGCCGACAACACAGCACACCCCAGCAATTGGCGTTGGCTCAATGGATCTAAGAAGGAGGTAAGGCATGTCGGATGGAGCAACCAGGGGATCCCAGCTTCAGCAACCCTCTCAACCCCAGCTTGGCTCAGAGCCGCCTTTGGTCTTGCCCCTGACGGAGGTGGGGCTGCGGGACGTTGCCCAGGTGGGCGGGAAAAACGCCTCCTTGGGAGAAATGCTGCAGCAGCTCACCTCAAAGGGGATCCAGGTGCCGACAGGATTTGCCACCACCGCCCATGCGTATCGCCAGTTCATCGCCTCTGCGGGCCTAGAGGAGAAGTTGCAGGAGATTTTCAAAGACTTAGACATTGAGAATGTCCAAAATTTGCGCGAGCGGGGCAAGGCTGCCCGCACCTTGATCTTGCAAACTCCCTTCCCCCCTCAGCTAGAGCAGGCCATCGCCGAAGCCTACCAAAAGCTGTGCGAGCGCTACGGCCCCGACACCGATGTGGCGGTGCGCTCCAGTGCCACGGCAGAAGACTTGCCGGATGCCAGCTTTGCCGGCCAGCAGGAGACCTACCTGAACGTGCGTGGAGTGCGGGCAGTGCTCAATGCCTGTCACCACTGTTTTGCCAGCTTGTTTACCGACCGGGCCATCTCCTACCGCCAGATCAAGGGCTTTGACCATTTTCAAGTAGCCCTCTCGGTGGGGGTGCAGAAGATGGTGCGCTCGGATCTGGCTTGCTCGGGGGTGATGTTCTCCATCGACCCAGAAACCGGCTTTAAAGATGCGGTGCTGATCACCGCCGCCTACGGCCTGGGGGAAAACGTGGTGCAAGGGATCGTCAACCCCGATGAGTACGTGGTCTTCAAACCCACCCTCAAGCAGGGACTGCGCCCCATCCTCTCCCGCAAGCTGGGCAGCAAGGCCCTGAAGCTGGTCTACGACGAGGGGGGATCCCGTTCCACCAAAAACGTGGCTGTCCCCGAAAGCCTGCGCAAGCAATATGCCCTCAGGGATGAAGAAATCCTCAAATTGGCCCAGTGGGCCTGCCTGATCGAAGAGCACTACTCGGCGCTGCGGGGCCGCTTCACCCCCATGGACATCGAGTGGGCCAAAGATGGGATCACCGGCGAGCTGTTTATCGTCCAGGCCCGCCCCGAAACGGTGCAGTCGCAAAAAGGGGCCAACCAGCTGACCACCTATCGCTTCACCCAGTCTGGGGCGCAGCCCGAGCCTCTGGTGCGGGGACGGGCCGTAGGCGAGGCCATTGGCCAGGGCACAGCCCGCGTCATTTTGGATGTGCGCCGCTCGGATCAGTTTCAGGCCGGCGAGGTGCTGGTGACCGAAAAAACGGATCCCGACTGGGAGCCAATCATGAAAAAGGCCAGCGCCATCGTCACCAACCAGGGGGGCAGAACTTGCCATGCGGCCATCATCGCCCGCGAGCTGGGGATCCCGGCCATTGTTGGCTGCGGCAACGCCACGCAGGTGCTCCGTTCCGGCGAGCCCATCACCGTCTCCTGCGCTGAAGGGGAAGAAGGGCGGGTCTACCCGGGCCTGTTGCCCTATGAGGTGACGGAGATCCCGCTGGAGGAGCTGCCCCGTCCCCGCACCCAGCTGATGATGAATGTGGGCAACCCAGAAAAAGCCTTCGGCCTCAGCGGGATCCCTTGCGATGGCGTGGGGCTGGCGCGGCTGGAGTTCATCATTGCCAACCACATTCAGGTCCACCCGCTGGCTTTGCTCAACTACGAGCAGGCGGTGAAAGAGGAGCCGCGCCTGGCAGAGCTCACCGCCCAGTATGCCGACAAGCCGGAGTACTTTGTGGACAAGCTGGCCCAGGGGGTGGCCACCATTGCTGCCGCCTTTTACCCCAAGCCGGTGATCGTGCGGCTGTCGGATTTCAAGAGCAACGAGTATGCCCACCTGTTGGGGGGATCCCGCTACGAACCCCACGAGGAAAACCCCATGATTGGCTGGCGGGGGGCCTCCCGCTACACGGATCCCCGCTACCGTGAGGGCTTTGCCTTGGAGTGTCGGGCCATGAAACGGGTGCGGGATGAGATGGGCCTGACCAACGTCATCTTGATGATCCCCTTCTGCCGCACGCCGGAAGAGGGGCACAAGGTGCTGGAGGAGATGGCCCGCCATGGCCTGGTGCGGGGAGAAAACGGCCTGCAGGTGTACGTGATGTGTGAATTGCCCAGCAACGTCATCCTGGCCGACGCGTTTTGCCAGATCTTCGACGGCTTCTCCATCGGCTCCAACGACCTCACCCAGCTCACTCTGGGCCTGGATCGCGACTCAGCCCTGGTGGCCCACCTTTTTGACGAGCGCAACGAGGCCGTCAGGCGGATGATCGCCCAGGTGATCCAGACGGTGAAAAGCCATGGCCGCAAGATCGGCATCTGCGGGCAGGCCCCCAGCGACTACCCCGACTTCGCCCGCTTCCTGGTGCAGGCGGGGATCGATTCCATCAGCCTCAACCCCGATTCCCTGTTGAAAACCCTGCTGGTGGTGGCCGAAGCAGAAGCGGCTGGCACCCGGTGAGCCCAAAGCCGGCCCAGAGACGTGCGCGGGGATCCCGTCTCCTGAGTTACAATCTCTTCTGCTGTGTTCCCATCCCCATCGATGATCCACGAACTCTCCATGCCGGCCCTCAGCTCCACCATGGAAACGGGCAAGATCGTCACCTGGCTTAAGAACCCCGGCGACCGCGTGGAGAAAGGAGAAAACATCCTGGTGGTGGAGTCGGACAAAGCGGACATGGATGTGGAGTCCTTCCACAGCGGCATCCTGGCCAGTATCCTGGTGCCGGCAGGGGAATCAGCCCCGGTGGGCGCCCCCATTGCCCTGATTGCCGAAAGCGAAGCGGAAGTGGCCCAAGCTCAGGAAAAAGCCAAAGCCCTCGCTGC
>NZ_JANSIC010000219.1:2991-4286 GCF_047461955.1 Synechococcus sp. R55.7 | reverse complement strand
ACCAATGCTCTCTCTGGAGCGCAAGGGCATAGCGGATAGCTCGCTCAATTTGGCGGAGTACATCGACCATACGCTGCTGTTGCCGATGGTTACTCCAGAACAGATTGACCAGGGGTGTGAGATCGCCTTGCGCTATGGCTTCCCCACTTTTTGTGTTCCTCCCTGCTATGTGCCGCGGGTGGTGGAGCGGCTGCACGGATCCCCGGTCAAGGTGAGCACGGTGGTGGGGTTTCCCCTGGGCACAACCACTGCAGAGGCTAAGCTCTACGAGGCCCAACTGGCGGTGGAGCAGGGGTGCCGGGAGCTGGATGTCCGCATCAACTTGGCTTGGCTCAAGGCGGGAGAGCTGGATCGCCTCCATGCCGAGATTGCCCAACTGGTGGAAGAAACGGGGGTTTGCGTCAAGGCCATTTTGGAAACGGCTCTGCTGACCGAGGAGGAGAAAAAGCTGGCCGGGGAGATTTGTATCGATGCGGGGGCGGCTTTTCTGATGACCTCCACTGGCTGGATGGGGGGGGCGACGCCGGCAGATGTGCAACTGTTGTGGCAACTCAGCCGCGGTAAAGTGGGGGTGAAAGCGTCGGGCGGCATTCGCACAGTGGCTCAAGCAGAGGCCATGATCCAGGCGGGGGCCAGCCGTATTGGCACCTCTTGGGGGCTGGAGCTGATGCAAGAGCTGCGAGCCAGAGGAACCCCATGAGTGGCCGCACCTACCGGGTTACGGGCATCAACCTGAAAGGGATCCCACTGGGAGAGGCGGATCGGATTGTAACCATCTTGACTCGCGAGCAAGGGTTGATCCGGGCGGTGGCCAAGGGATCCCGTAAGCAGCCTTCCAAGCTGGGCGGGCGGATGGAGCCTTTTGTCATCAACGACTTGCTGATGGTGCGGGGGCGCTGGTCTGCCCAAGCAGAGACTTCCCAGCGTTTACAGCGCATCGTCCAAGCGGAAACCCTGCAGACTTTTCCCCGCCTCAGCCGCAGCTTAGCCCATCTCACAGCAGCGCAGTACTTGGCGGAGGTGGCCTTGCTGTTGGCCTTGCCCGATCAAGCTCAGGAAGAGCTGTTTGTGGTGTTGGTCGAACACTTGGAACGCATCGAGCGGGCTGCTTCGGAACAGGCCGTTCTGCCCTTGCTCACCCACGGGTTGTACCACCTCCTGGCGTTGGCGGGGTTCGCCCCTCAGGTGCAGGCTTGTTACTTCTGTCAAGGGGAGTTGGTCGACGGCGTTTTTTTCAGCCCCCAATGGGGTGGCTTGATCTGTGATCCCTGCCGGGTGGCCCAGCGGCCCAGCCC
>NZ_JANSIC010000219.1:0-2891 GCF_047461955.1 Synechococcus sp. R55.7 | reverse complement strand
CTGAAAAAGTTGTGAAGGTATGTATCAAGTCCGGCCCAATAGCCGCAAAATAGAGCATCGAGGCGGGTTGGCAGCCGATTTTGGATGATAAATTAGGTTATGGAAAGTAACTTCTTACGAAGGCCTCTCAGGTTTGAGCAATGGTTTGGGGGGAGGAGTGCCTTGCACCAGGTACTGGACAGCATCATCAGGTGGGATTGAAGTTGGAGCTTTTAACAAGATTGAATCGACTGCTGAGAGGGCCTTCTGTTTTGTGCTTGTTTCCCGGAGCTGCATCCCTGGGGTGCGGCTTTGGTTAATTGCAGATGATTGCTTGTGAGTGTTCAATTTCACTCGGTGAGTCTGCCCAACTGAGGAGCAGCCCCTGAGGTTCCTGTATCCGCCCAACTCAAGTTAGCGCCCACCTCAGTTCTTTTTCAGATTTCTCTTTTACCGAGTACCGTTAGAAGTTCAGGAGTTGCAGCACCGTGGAAGCACAGCGTAAGGAACGGATTCTGGTGGTCGATGATGAGGCCAGCATTCGACGCATCTTGGAAACCCGTCTGTCCATGATCGGATACGACGTGGTCACAGCTTCGGACGGCGAGGAGGCGCTGGAGGTTTTCCACAAGCAGGATCCCGACCTGGTGGTGCTGGATGTGATGATGCCGAAGCTGGATGGCTATGGGGTTTGCCAGGAGCTGCGCAAAGAATCGGACATCCCCATCATCATGCTGACGGCGCTGGGAGATGTAGCCGACCGTATCACAGGGCTGGAGCTGGGGGCAGACGACTATGTGGTCAAGCCCTTTTCGCCCAAGGAGCTGGAAGCTCGCATTCGGTCGGTGTTGCGCCGGGTGGCGCGGTCGGCCCACGATGGGATCCCCAGTTCTGGGGTGATTCAAGTGGGGGATATTCGCATCGATACCAACAAGCGGCAGGTCTACAAACGGGACGAGCGCATTCGCCTGACGGGGATGGAGTTTAGTCTGCTGGAGTTGTTGGTCAGTCGGTCGGGGGAGCCTTTTTCCCGCTCCGAGATTTTGCAAGAGGTGTGGGGCTATACCCCGGAGCGCCATGTGGATACGCGGGTGGTGGATGTCCACATCTCGCGGCTGCGGGCCAAGCTGGAAGATGACCCCAGCAACCCAGAGCTGATCCTGACGGCCCGAGGCACCGGCTATCTATTTCAGCGCATCATTCAGGGGGAGGAACAGGCACGGTCTTGAGAAGGGATCCCTCGCAACCTCTCTTCAAGAGCGGCCTGCACCCGCCTCAACACGCCAACCCAGTCTCCCGGTGTGTCTTGTCGAAACAGTCGCATTACCCCGGGGTACCAGGGGCTATCTTCTCGATGGAGCAGCCAGCGCCAATCGGCGGCAAAGGGGAGCAGCACCCATACCGGCTTGCCCATCGCCCCGGCCAAATGAGCAACGGCTGTATCAACGCTGATCACCAGATCCAACTGGGCAACGGCTGCGGCTGTATCGACAAAACTGCGGAAACGGGATCCCAGCTCCACCACCTGGTGCTGCTCCAATAGGGATCCCAGCGGCCTTAGATCTTCCCCCACCTGCAGGCTAACCCACTGGATGGAAGGCCCATGCAAGTGCTGGAGCAGCAGATCCAGAGGACAACTTTTCAGCCTTTGCACGCGGTTGAGCTCAGGATGGGCACGCCGACCGCTGGCCCACACCAGCCCCACCTTCATCCGCTCCTGGGAAAGCTCCGGCCAGTCTTCCCGCCAGGAGAGGCTCAAAGGGATCTGCGGCCCGCCGGCATGAACGGGATAGACAAGATAGGGGATGCGGGCCGGGATCGTCTCCAGGGTGGTACCCAACCGCTGTGGCAAGCTGAGCAAGGGCAGATGGCAATCGAAAGAGGGCAAGGGATCCGTTTCCGAGATCACCTGCACCTGGGGCAGGCACCCTCTGAACAGCTCCACGAGGGATTCCTGGCAGCGAAGGCAGATTTGCGCTTGGGGATGGGCCTCGGCCAGCAGCGGCAGGTAGCGCACAAACTGAATCGTGTCCCCCAACCCTTGTTCGGCGTAGATCAGCAGGGTCTGGCGGCCCAGAGGGGATCCCGTCCACAGAGGCGAAAGAAAGCGCGGGTAGGCCGCCTCTTGTCGCTGCAGCCGCCATTCGTATTCCCGCCACCCCTCCTCGTAGCGGCCCAGGGTCAGCAAAGCCGTGCCCAGGTTGTAGTGGATCTCCGGCCAGTGGGGGGCCAGTTGTAAGCCGCGCCGATAAGCCTCAATAGCCCCTTCCAGCCGGTTTTGTTCTTGCAAGATGGTGCCCAGGTTGTTGTGAGGCTGGGCGTCCCTCGGCAGCAGCAAGATGGCCCGTTGCAGACAATCGGCGGCCTCTTCCAGGCGATCTTGCAGGTGCAGGCAGTGGCCGAGGTTAACGAGAATTCGCCCCTCCTGGGGTGCAAGGGCGAGAGCTTGGCGAAACCAGCCTTCCGCTTCCTCAGCTTGGCCATCGAGCATCAGGGCATTCCCCAAAGCTGCCAAGGCATAGACCTGGGGAGGCTGGGCTGCTGCTGCCTGTTGCAACACCTCAATTGCCTGGGCCAATTTCCCCAGGGTGAGCCAACAACTGCCCAATCGGAAAAGCAATTGCCCATCACCGGGGGCAAAGGCCAGGCCCTGTTCGTAGGCTCGCGCCGCTTCCTCTGGGTTGCCAAGCTGCATCCAGGCATCGCCCAGATCCTGCCAGGCCGGCACCCAATCCCCCCGCAGGTGCAGAGCCAGTTGCAAGGGGGTCAAAGCTTGGCGGGGATCCCCCATCTGCAGATAAAGGGATCCCAGCAACGCCTGAGCGGCGAACAAACGCGGCTGGGTGCGGGTAAGCTGCCGGCAGAGGTGCAGAGCAGCTTTCAGATCCCCCGCCTGTCGGTAGCGTTGAACC
>NZ_JANSIC010000218.1:2110-4395 GCF_047461955.1 Synechococcus sp. R55.7 | reverse complement strand
AAGGGATCCCTGGGCCTCGCGATCTGGAGTAGCAGCGGGCTATCCTTCAACTGCTTACAAAGCAGTGAAGAAATCTGGCCTAAATGGGATGTGGCCCATCCGAAGCCCTGGGATTGCCGTTGGGATCCCGTTCACCCCTGGGGATGACATCCCCCCTGGCAGGATAGGAACTCCAGAGCAGGGGATGTATGATGCCTAGCACGGCTTTTTCGGAGCAATCGCAGAGAAAGCTGTACCGACAGGTTGTCCTGGGGATCAGCCAGGGCATGTAAAGGGGAAAGTCCGGTGCAAATCCGGCGCTGTGCCGCAACTGTGATGGGCTTGGGCTAGACCCATGCCCTCAGTCAGGATGCCCGCCTGCGGTTTTGGCTCGCATTTCTTCCGCGTCGCACGGAATCAGGAGCTTCAAGAAAGAAAATGAATCCCATTCTAGGTCTCAGCCTGGCGCTGGGGGGTCTTGTTTTGGGGATCCCAGCGTGGGCGCAGCCGGCAGCTTCCCCGCCCTCAGCTCAAGAGGTTTTGGAAACCGGCGTTAGCGCCGAGATTTTAAATCAACCCGTCACCACGCCTTTTCGTCGCCCCGGCTTGCTGCGGGATTCTTCCCGCCCGGTTTACGTCGTTACCCGCCAGCAAATTCGAGAGCAAGGGGCAAGAACCGTTCAGGAGGCCCTGCGCTACCTGCCCGGGATCCTCAGCGACGGCACGGCAGGAACCCAGTTGGGAGCCCTTAGCTCCCAGTTTATGCGGGGAGGACGAACGGCCCAGGTGTTGGTGCTCTTGGATGGCCGCCCCATTAACGACCTGGGCTTTTTTGGCGGGTTCGATCTGTCTCAGATCACTACAGATGTGGTCGAGCGTATTGAGATCTCTCCAGGTGGGGGCTCCACCTTATACGGCTCCGATGCCGTTGGCGGGGTCATCAACATCGTGACGCTGGATCCAAAGCCGGGATCCGAGACCGTGCTGGAAGCGGCTATCGGCAGCTACGGCCTCAACGAGCAAGGGATCCAAAACCGCGGCCAGGTGCAGGATCTGGGCTGGGTGGTCAGCTATCGCCGTCTGCAGAGCAACAACGACTTTCCTTTTGAAATTAGGCGTTTGGGCAAAGCCGGCAGGCGGGAAAACTCGGCGGTGGAGTACCACAACCTACAAGCCAAGCTCACCTGGCAATTGGCAGAAGGCCAAGTCCTAACCGGAAATGCCCTTTATCTCAACAAAGCGTTTCAGGTGCCTGGCAGCACCGAGTTTCCCTCCCCCGATGCAGGGCAAAACACCAACGACCTGCTGTTAGATCTCAGTTGGCTGTGGGATCAAGAGAGGGGATCCCTGCAAGCTAGGGTATTTTTTGACGACCTCAACTATCGCTTCAGCGCCCCACAAAGCCAGGGATCCCGGGATGAGATCCTGCGAACGGGGTGGGGATCCCAACTGCAATACACCTGGAAGGCTGCTGAAAACCTGGAGCTTACTCTAGGAGCAGACTACCGATCCATTTCAGCTCGCAACACCACCTTCTCCTTTGCCAGGGGATCCACCAATGTCAACTACGACAATACCGTGAACCAAGGGGCCCTCTTTGCCCGCCTGGATTACAAGCCACAGCCCAACTTTTATCTCAACTTAGGTGTTCGCCAAGATTCGAGCAATCTGGTCAACGGTTCGGCCACCTCTCCTGCCGCAGGGATCCGCTGGGTTTTGGCAGAAGGCACCACCCTGAGGGCCAATTATGCCGGCAGCTTTCGCACTCCCTTGATCTCAAACTTATTCTTTCGTTTGCGGGGCTTTTTTGAGGTAGATGGGAACCCCAATTTGCGACCGGAGCGGGGAGAGAGTTTTGACATTGGCCTGGATCAGGCTTTGGGAGATTTTGGCCTGCTGCGCTTGACCTTTGCCCATAACCGCATCCGCGATGGCATTACCTTTGTCAGCACTGGCCCGCGCAGGGGAACCTACGAAAACATTGAGCTCGTGGAATACACGGGCTTGGAAGCAGCCCTGGATTTGCGATTGGGGGAAAACTGGACTCTTTTTGCCAACTACACCCTGAACGATCCCATCATCCGCTCGGCGCTGGATCCCAAAGCGGTTGGCAAACAGCTAGCCTTCGTGGGAGCAGACAGCTTCAACCTGGGCCTGAGCTACCGCGATGCAGAGGATCGGTATGCCTCAGTTTTCCTGCATCACATTGGCACTTTCTTTACCAACAACGCCAATACCCAATCTCTGCCCGGCTACACCAACCTGGCTCTGCGGGGAGGGATCCCGGTTGCAGAAAATCTCGCTCT
>NZ_JANSIC010000218.1:0-2010 GCF_047461955.1 Synechococcus sp. R55.7 | reverse complement strand
TAGCAAGGGAGAAATGCTGCTGTCTGCCCTGCAATCCCAAACCCTCCACCCCCAACTAACTCTAAAACCAGTTGCCTGTATGAGCGCCTGCAGCCATGCTTGCGTTGTTGCGTTGGCAGCACCTCAAAAGATGACCTATGTTTTTGGAGATCTGGATCCAAAAGATGTGGAGCTGATTCTGCAGACAGCAGAGCTCTACCTAACCAAGTTGGATGGGATCCTACCCTGGGCCGAGCGCCCTCTCAAAAAAGGGGTGATTGCTCGTATTCCACCACTACCTTGAGGAGCTCTCTCATGGCCGCTTTCACGCCCTGGATAACCCCTCTCCATCAAACTTGGCAGGAAGTTTCTTTAACGGGTTGGACAACCCTTTATGAAGGGATCCCTGCCCACATCGACTGCTTGGGGCCGTTGCTCTACGAGCTGTTTCAAGAGCACTGGGCCGAGATCCAGGTGGGCCATGTGGCGGAAGGCGGGGTGCTGGAGCTGGCTTTCAAGAAACCTCCAGCTTTGTGCGTGCTCTACGATGGCTATCTAACCGTTGCCACCGAAACTTGGCACCTGCATTTGTGCCTGGAGGAGCACCAAGGCGGCCCCCATCGCAAGACCCCACCCGAGCTGCGCCGCAAAAGATTGGTTAGCCGTGCTGCTCTCTACCGGCGCCTCAATCCCCAAGGTCAGCCCCGCATGTGGGGAATCCAATTCTGGAATGGAGCAGAAGAGCCTTTGCTGCAGATTTTTCTGCCCAGCCCCTTTTTGGGGCCAGAGGAAGACTACCTGCCGGAAGGCAAAGCAGATTACCAAAAGCTTTCTCTTTACGAGCGCATCCGCGCCATCTATGTGCAGGGGAAAGAGCGGATCCCCTATGAGGATAACCCTCTTAAACGTCCCTACCTTGCCGTCTGTCGTTCCAGCCGTTGTTATCCTTCCCGCAACTACCAACCGGTTGTGGAAGCTCTGGAATCGGCTCTTCGAGAAGCCAACCTGGACGTACAGGTTATCACCTCAGGCTGCTTGGAAGTTTGCCAACAGGGGCCCGTGGTTTTTTACTCTGGGGATCGCACCTGGTACAAGCGGGTTACTCCCCAAGTAGCTCGGCAAATTGTTTTTGAGCATTTGCTTAATAGCTGTCCTCTGAAAGACCACCTTTTTCCAGGAGATTAAAGCATGATTGGCCTGCAATCGAGTGCTCAACCTATCCCCAGCTCTCGCCGCTTAATCCCAGCCCCACTTTGGATACAAGCTGCTCAAGATTTGGCCCGAGGCTGGTTCTGGCCCAGCTTGTTTACCACCGTCGGCTGTCTCAGCAATATTGCTTATACATGTACCCTTCCTTTTGTAACTGTTGGTATTGTTGCAGGCACAACTTTAACCCGCCAAAGGGCAATCATTAGTGCTTTGATGATTTGGCTGGCCAACCAAATCTTTGGCTACACCTGGCACAACTATCCCCGCACTCCCGATTCGTTTGCCTGGGGGTTGGTGCTGGGGATCGGCACGGTGGGGATTGCTCTTGCTGGCGGTTACCGACCTCTGTTTTCTCAGTCCAAGCCGCTTCGGCCAAGGCAACTGCTGCTGAACTATCTCTGGATCCCGGCCATGCTCATCTTGGGGTTTCTGGCTTTTGAAGGGCTGATTTTGGCCGCCGGCCTGGTTTTGGGGGGAACGGAGGGCCTGACCCTGCCCATTCTGGGCAAAATCTGGCTGCACAACTGGCTGTGGACAGGACTTTGGATCGGGATCCACACCCTGCTGGTGTGGGACAGAGGACGTCGCCGGGTGTGGCTTGGAGAGGAGAAACTGCGGTGAGCTGCTCCCGTACAGGCCCTTCCCATCCCGTCAGCGGTGCGGAGCACTTTTGCAGTGATCTAGAGCATCCCCAAGAGGGATCCAGGCCAAAATAGGGGCGACCTATGTGGGAGGGGATCCCTTTGCAACTCAGTCGCGTTAACAGTGAGCATGACTCTAGTCAATGATACGCTGGACTATACTGAAAATAATGTACAGTAT
>NZ_JANSIC010000217.1:1259-4452 GCF_047461955.1 Synechococcus sp. R55.7 | reverse complement strand
CCAAATTCCTGTTCGATGATCCGCCATCGGGCAGTGATCACACCTGGCTCTAGGCTGAGGCGGCTGACGACAAGTTCTAGGGCCTGGTCATCGCGGGTTTGGGTGACCAGCTCTGCTTCGACTTTGACCAGATCAGGCTTGTCCTCCAGGTCTTCGCTGTAGAGGGCACGCAGTTTGAGATGGGTGGGAGCTATGCCTTGCAAGAGCAAGGCGCGGATGTGGGCCTCTGCTTGGCTTTTGCAGATGAACGAACACTCATAGACCAGTTCCAGTTCTGTGCCTTTCAAAGGCTGCTGGTTGATGCGGTAGCCTAGTGGACGCAGCACAACGTTGGAGATCAACACAGCTGCGGCCCCAATGGCAGCTTGGGGAATGTACCCCGATCCGGCAAAGGCTCCCACCGCGGCTGCACACCAGATGGTGGCGGCGGTGTTCAGGCCACGGACGCTGGCTCCTTCCTTGAGGATCACGCCACCGGCCAAAAAGCCAATCCCCGATACCACTTGGGCCGCAATACGGGTCGGGCTGCTTTCATCAGGGGTGAGAACCGAGAGCATGACAAACAAAGCTGCACCCGTGGCCACCAAGGTGTTGGTGCGTAAGCCGGCCATGCGCTGCCGCCACTGTCGCTCCAGGCCAATGAGGGATCCCAGGACAAAGGCAACGGCCAAACGCAAGGTGAAGTCAATCCAGGTCATGCTCCGGTTCTCGTGAAAGGATAAAGTTTAGCCATCCTCATCTGGGATCCCAAGGGCAGTGGCTTCCTGTTGCAAGGTTTGCCAGAGGGCTTCCAGTTGAGCAAAGGCGGATTCTGGGGCCAGCTTACCACCTGTTTCTAAAGCACAGGTTATGCCCACCCGATAGGCATACTGCTGCAGCCGTGACCGAAATTGAGCAGCAGCCAAGGGAGATAGAACTTTCAAGGTCATGGCACACCTCCTAAATGTTTGCTGTAACCCTTCGTTGGTCAAAGGACACCTCGTAAAAGTGCTCTGCGCCGCCGTCGCGATGGCCTTGTGGCGAGACTCTGAAAGGCTGATTTCTCAAGAAGGGCTGGATTATTCGTTCCTGGAACGCGCTTTGCCGGTGAGGTGCCCCCTGGATCCAGCGCCGGCGCAGCCCTAGAGCCCCACTTCAACCCCGACTAGCCAAGCCACCAGGGTGAAATACACCCAGAGGCCGGTGAAGTCTTTAATGGTGGTGATAAAAGGATCCGCTCCCGGAGCGTGGTCAAAGCCCAGCTTTAACATCACCCAGGGCAAAATGGCGCCCAAGATAGCCCCCAAAGTGAGGACAATGGCCAGAGCCAAGCCCACCGCTAGACCCAATTGTGGGATCCCATTGGGTGCCCCCTGCCAGAAGTAGGCAATCACCCCAGCCGTGGCCCCCAGGATCACACCGATAATGCCACCAATGCTGGCTTCCCGCAGCAAATAGGGGAGAAACTGCCGCACGTTGATGTGGCCCCAAGCCAAGCCACGGGCAAAGATGGTCGTAGATTGGGTACCGACATTACCGCCCATATCCATGACCAAGGGGATGAAAATAGCCGCTGCCGTTACTGCTTGCAACACCTCCTCAAAGGTTTCGATCACTCCCCCCACCAACATGCCGCCAATCAAGGTGATGATTAAAAACGTGATGCGCAGGCGGACGGCATACCAACGGGCGCCTTTAACCAGGCGCTCGCTCCAAACCTTGTCTCGGCTGAGCAAGTTGCCCACCCCTGCTTGGGCCAGAGCGGCGTCGGTGGCTTCTTCTTCCACCAAGTTGATGACATCTTCAAAGGTGATATCTCCCACCAAGCGCCCTTCCGTATCCACCACCGGAATGGCCGGCAAGCCCGAATCCTTGAGCAAACGAGCTGCCTGGAGATCCCGGTCGGTAACCCGCGCAAAAATATCCGATCCCTCAATCAGCTCCCGAATGGGCAAATCCGGATCTGCTTTCACGAGGCGCACGGTGCGAACCAAACCTTTGTAGAACCGCTGATCGTCCACCACAAAAATCACATCCAGCTCATCGTCTCCCAGTTGAGAGTCCCGCACGCTGGCCAGAGCAGCCCCGACGGTGATGGTATCCCGTACCGACAAGTAGCGCAGGTTCATCAGCCGACCGGCACTGCGCTCTGGATAACCCAGCAAGATATTCACTGCTTCCCGAGCTTCTGGGCTGAGGTTGGCAATGAGGCGCTTGGTTACTTTGGCCGGCAACTCCTCAAACAGACGTACCCGCTCATCAGGTGGCAGAGCTTCTATGAGCTGGATCACTTCTGGGCTTTCCATGCTGCGAATGAGATCGGCCTGCTCTTCGGGCCGCAGATACTCAAACACTGCAATGGCTTTGTCTTTTTCCAGCAAGCGGAAAGCCAAAACCCGCTGCCGAGGTGAAATCTCCATCAACTGCTGCACCAGCTCGGCAATGGGAGCGCGGTTGGCCTCTCGCTTGGCGGCTTCCAAGGAAGCAGGGGTTAGGAGATCGCGAAGAACGTTGTGCCGCATGATAAACCTCCGAACGTTGGGGTCAGCCGGGATGAAGAGAACCAGGAGGTCAACAGCCAACCGGTGCTCCGAGGCTCACAGGGAAGCCCTGAAACCCTTGGATGGCCGCGCAGCAAGCCGTAGGTCTAGCGCCAGGCCTCCAAGCCCAGCTTGGATCGCAAGCGCCCAAGCCGATAAAAGGGACTCCAAGGGATCCCCAGGCCTGCGGAAACCCCAAAACCCACAACAGGAAAGTCAAGGGGAATCCCCTCGGAATTACTCCTGATCTCCCCTTTTCTGAACAGGGCTGCACAAACCCATTGCTCAGGTAAGGCTCTGCTCAGCTCATCTGTTCGTCGCCGACTGAGAGAGCCACCCAAGTCAAAAGCTAGCCGGGAAAACTCTCCCACCCCTTCGCGTTGGCGAAACGGGATCCTCTCAAGCGACGACAGAAGCTGTCAGCGGGGAAAAGGAGGACACCAGTAAGAGCCCAATCTTCAAGAACGTGCTCCTCGAAGACCATCCACTGGTGGCTGGCGCTACGACTACCGGAAGCGTCCATGCTGTTGAACGTTTTCCTCCAAAAAGGTTAACCGAAACAACCCGGACAGCCAGAAGAGGATCTCTTCAGCTCCCTTTAGGCTAGTTGCAGGAGTGGGATCCCGTCAACCCTTTTTCTCCAGCTCATCCGGTGAACAATCGGCGGAGCAGCT
>NZ_JANSIC010000217.1:0-1159 GCF_047461955.1 Synechococcus sp. R55.7 | reverse complement strand
GCCGATGTCCTTGAGCTTATGGCCTCTCTTCCCCTCGTTGCCGTGATCTTGGGCACACGGCCCGAAGCCATTAAGCTGGCCCCGGTGATTCAAGCTCTGCGTGCCAGTCCCCATCTGCGCACCGAGCTGATCTTGACCGGACAACACCGGGAAATGGTGGATCAGGTGATGCGGCTATTCGGTCTGCAAGCGGATCGGGATCTGGCGATCATGCGCCCCCGCCAAAGCTTGACGGACATCACCGAAGCCACCTTGCGGGGCCTAGAACTCTACTTTCAAGAGCAACATCCTCAACTGGTTTTGGTGCAGGGAGATACCACCACCGCCTTCGCTGCCGCCTTGGCAGCTTTTTACCACCGGATCCCGGTTGGGCATGTGGAAGCCGGACTGCGCACCGATGATCTCTACAATCCTTTCCCCGAAGAGGTCAATCGCCGCCTGATCTCCCAGTTGGCCAGCCTGCACTTTGCCCCTACCCCCCAAGCCGTTGACAACCTGAAGCGAAGCCACGTGGTGGGATCCATCCATTGCACCGGCAACACTGTCATCGACGCCCTACTGCAAGTGGCCTCCCAAGGGATCCCCTGCCCCATTCCCGGCCTGGACTGGCAGCGCTACCGTGTCCTGCTGGTTACCTTGCACCGACGCGAAAATTGGGGGGATCCCCTAACCGCCATCGGCAAGGCTCTGCTGCAGATCTTGGCCGAGTTTCCCGATACCGCCCTTCTTTTGCCCCTCCATCCCAACCCCTTGGTGCGGGATCCCCTGCAAGCCCTGTTGGGATCCCATGAGCGGGCTTTTCTCACTGAGCCTCTGGACTATCCCCTCTGGGTGAGCGCCATGCAGCGCTGTACCCTCATCCTCAGCGACTCCGGCGGCATTCAAGAAGAGGCCCCTGCCCTGGGCAAACCGGTGCTGGTGCTGCGGCAGACCACCGAACGTCCTGAAGCGATTGCTGCCGGCACCGCCCGCCTGGTAGGCACACACCCCGAAAAGATCCTGAAGGCAGCCCGAGAATTGCTCACAGACCCACAAGCCTATGCCCGCATGGCCCAAGCCCAAAACCCCTTTGGCGATGGCACTGCCGCCCGGCAAATTCGCCACATCATCGAGCGGTGGTTTAACCCGCAAAGCCCTCGAGAAGAACAAAGTTAAGAAT
>NZ_JANSIC010000216.1:0-4453 GCF_047461955.1 Synechococcus sp. R55.7 | reverse complement strand
ATGACCTCCACCCTCAACCAACGCATTCGCCACTTCTACGATGCCTCCTCCGGCCTCTGGGAGCGGGTGTGGGGGGAGCACATGCACCATGGCTATTACGAGCCGGGCCAAACCGGTAAGGATCGCCGCCAAGCTCAGATTGACTTGATTGATAGGGTTATCCAGTGGGGCCAGATCGGGGATCCCTGCCCTCCCCAGCACATTCTTGATCTTGGCTGTGGCATTGGGGGAAGCAGCTTGGAGTTAGCCCGGCGCTTTGGGGCACAGGTTACGGGCATTACCCTCAGCCCCGTCCAAGCCAAGCGGGCTACGGAGCGCGCCCAAGAGGCCGGCCTGAGCAACAAGGTGCGATTTCAGGTGGCCGATGCCCTGGAGATGCCCTTTGCAGACAACACCTTTGATCTGGTGTGGTCTCTGGAAAGCGGCGAGCACATGCCGGATAAGCGGCAGTTTCTGGCCGAGGGCTGGCGGGTCTTGCAACCGGGCGGGCAGGTGATGGTGGTAACCTGGTGCCACCGCGAGGGATCCCTGAGCCAGCAGGATCAACAGCTTTTGCAGAAAATCTACGAGGTGTACTGCCTGCCCTATGTGATCAGCCTCTCCAGCTACGAGGCTCTGGCCCAACAGGTGGGCTTTGAGCAGGTGCGCAGCGCCGACTGGTCGGAGCGAGTGGCCCCTTTCTGGGATGAGGTGATCGCTTCTGCCCGCGACTGGCGCTGGATCTGGGCTTTGCTGCGCAGCGGCTGGGTTACCGTTCGCGGGGCGCTGGGGCTGGGCCTGATGCGTCAGGCTTATGCCACCGGCTTGCTCCGCTTTGGCCTCTTGACTGGGTTCAAACCTGGGGATCAGCCAAGGTAGGGATCCCTTGCTCTCCTTTGGGAGGAGGGGCGCTTGGGGAAATGGGCTCAAAAGTTGGGCTGGGGCGGTGCTGTGCCAGTGAGTTCCAGATACTTTTGCTTCACCGCCTGAATATCCTGCCACATCAACCACTTGGGGCTGCCAGGGGTGCGGTCTGGGTTGCGCAGCAGATAGGCCGGGTGAAAAATGGGCATACACCAGCGTCCCTGCCACTGGATCCATTCCCCGCGGATCTTGGTGATCCCTCGCTTCTCGCCCAAAAGGGAGCGCACCGAGGTGGCCCCCGTGAGCAGAATAATCCAGGGATCCACCAGGCGAATCTGCTCCAACAGATAGGGACGGCAGGCGTCCATCTCCTCCTGGGTGGGCACGCGGTTGTTAGGGGGGCGGCACTTGACCACATTACAGATGTAGGTGTCCTGCTCGGGATCCAGCCCCACCGAAGCCAGGATTTTATCCAGCAATTGTCCCGACTTGCCCACAAAAGGCAGCCCCTGCAGGTCTTCGCTTTCCCCTGGCCCCTCTCCGATGATTAAAATCCTTGCCTTGGGGTTGCCCCGATGCACCACCACATGGGTACGGCTGGCTGCCAAGTCGCAGCGCTGGCATACCAAACAATGCTGCTTCAGTTGCTCCAAATCCCTGTAAGTGCCGGGGGGGATGGGCACCTGGGCCGACAGGGGGATCTGATCCCACTGGGGGAGTGTCTCCTCCGCCGGGGCTGGCGGCTCGATGGGATCGTCAAACAGGCTGGGCTGAAGCTCCGGCGGTTTTTTCTTGGCAGCCATTGCAAGTCGAGGTTTCCTTGTGCAGCGATCTTCGATTGCTCCCCCGCCCTTGTCAAGCTCAAGGCCAACCTGCCGGCAGGGGAGAACCTTTACTCCTTGTTAAACTGAGAAAACGAAAACTTGCGCCGGCCTTAGCTCGTCTCTACTCCCTGAGCCTGCCATGCTGCTTTTGTCCAAAGAACTGCCCAACCTGAACTACCGTCATACTCTACAGCGCTTCGACGAGGATTGGCGGGATCCCCTCTCTGCCCTGTTGGGCTGGGGGCGCGCTGCCGGTGCCGATTTGGTGGAGATTTTTCTAGAACGGGGCAATTCCATCAGTTGCCTGGCCGAAGATGACGCCATCACCAGCATCACCCCACGGCTCTCCACCGGGGCCGGCGTGCGGGTGTTTCGCGGCTTGGCCGACTGCTACGTCAGCACCAACGATCTGTCCTTTGCCGGTCTCAAGGCTGCTCTGGAGAAGGGCCTTTCGCTGATGGGCTTCACCCCTCCTGGCCCCACAGCGCTGGTTTCTGCCATCAACCTGGAGATGCTGCAGGACTACGGCGAGCGTCGCCGCAAAGATGGCTGGTTGAAGGAATGTAGCCCCATTGCGGAGATGGGGGAGATCCTGCTCAAAGCCAACGAGCAACTGGGTCGCCAAGCCCGCCATGTGCAGTCCCGCCGCACCACCTATTTCCGCGATTGGCAAGAGATTCTGGTGGCCTGCAGCGATGGCACCTTTGTGCGGGATGTGCGCCTCACCCAATCCGTGAGCTCTACGCTGCTCTGTGCCGATGGATCCCATCGCGCCTCTGTCAGTCAACGCTCCGGCGGTACGGGGGATCCCAACTTTTTGCGCCGTTGGGATCTGGAGGCCCATAGCCGGGAACTGGCAGAAGCCGCCGGCCAGATGCTCTATGCCGACTACGTGGAATCCGGCACCTACCCGATTGTGATGTCCAACGCTTTTGGCGGCGTTATCTTCCACGAAGCCTGCGGCCACTTGTTGGAAACCACCCAGATTGAGCGCAAAACCACTCCCTTTGCCGACAAAAAAGGCCAGAAAATTGCCCACAAAAACCTCACCGCCTGGGACGAAGGTCTCTCTGAAGGGGCCTTTGGCAGCCTGGATGTGGACGACGAGGGCATGCCGGTCCAGCGCACTTTGCTAATTGAAAAGGGCATTTTGAAGAACTTCCTGGCCGACCGGGCCGGCTCACTGCGCACCGGCCACCCTCGCACCGGCAGCGGTCGCCGCCAAAACTACACCTTTGCCCCCGCCAGCCGTATGCGCAATACCTACATTGCCCCCGGAGATGCAGAATTGGACGATCTTTTTGCTTCTATCGACAAAGGCATTTACTGCAAGCGTATGGGGGGAGGGAGCGTCGGCCCCACTGGGCAATTTAACTTCGCCGTCGAAGAAGCCTATCTCATCGAAAACGGCAAGATTACCAAACCCCTCAAGGGAGCCACTCTGATCGGAGAAGCCAAAGACATCTTGACCAAAATTTCCATGTGTTCTAAGGACCTCAGCTTGGCAGCTGGGTTCTGTGGCTCTGTAAGTGGCAGCATTTACGTCACCGTCGGGCAGCCTCACATCAAGGTAGATTCCATTACCGTGGGCGGTCGCTAATTCCAGGGATCCACCTCGACATGGCCTATGACAACGTCTGCAAATATCTGGCCGAGCGTTTCCCAGAGCAGTTTGCCCGCTGGCTCATGGGAGAAGTGGCTCGGCTCCGACTCTATCGGAGGTATCCTCACCTATCGGTGCAGCAGGTGGTCAAGGTGCTCCGCACCGCTAACGCGATTGACTTGCGCAAAACGGGGTCGGAGCGAGTTTTCCAGACCTCTTTTCGTCTAGAGAGGCTGAGCCATGAGTTTGATGTTGTCCGCCTGTGGGAATGCGATTTGAGGGCCGGAGCGGATCGGCAAGCCCTGCTACCGTTTCGGGTTCTAAGCCAGGTGGAAGATCCAGCAGAAACCTTGCGAGAGGTGGTCAGTGAGCTAGAGAGCTTGGCAGACCCCAGTGAGAGAAGGGAATTGGCAGCCGCAACAGCCGTCTTGGCGGGACTAGCATTGGATCGGGGTTTGATTCGACAAATCATGAGGTCTTTGGATATGAGGGAATCGGTGATCTACCAAGAGTGGCGGGCAGAAGCTCTGCGAGAGGGGCTGGAAGAAGGGCGCAAAGAAGGACGCAGAGAAGGACTACAACTGGGCCTGCAACAAGGGCTACAACAAGGATTACAACAGGGATTGCAACACGGGGAAGCAACGCTGGTTTTGCGGCTGCTCAGGCGGAAGTTGGGATCCCTTGACCCGGCCCTTGAGAATAGGATTTGGGCTTTGTCAACGTCACAACTGGAGGCGCTGGGGGAAGCTCTGTTGGACTTCAACAGCTTGGAGGATTTAACTGCCTGGCTGGCCCGTCAGCTAGAAACCGCAGGAGCCCCGCTCTCTGCCCACAGGGCAAGGGTCGGGAGGAATGTGAGTAAAATGCAATAAGGCTATGACCCAAGTCCTGACCGTTTCTTGCAAGCTCAAGGTGTCCCAGTCGCAAGCCGCCAAATTGGACGAGACATTGGATGCTTTGTCGCTACGCGACGCTAACGCGAACGGCCAAGCCTTGAACTGGGTCAACCAAAACACACCCGAGAAAGTCGTCAACCCACTGAAACTCCAATCCCTGTGCTACTACGAAATCCGTGCCCGTTTCGGCTTGTCCAGTAATTTGGCAAGGACTACGTCCCGCTTACGCGACCAACAGATATGCAGACGGGTAGCGTCTGCTCGCAAGGTGGCACAACAGAAAAACC
>NZ_JANSIC010000215.1:0-4480 GCF_047461955.1 Synechococcus sp. R55.7 | reverse complement strand
TGGCGCTATCCATCCCCACCCTACAGAGGGTGGGGAATTCCGCGCGTTTTGTTAAAGTCTTCTACAGACCAGATCCGCGATTGGCGAGGGGGCGACAGGGATCCATGTCCGAGATCGAGGTCTTCGATGCGGAGCAGTTGGCCGGGCTGATCGAGGGTCTGGCAGAGGCGATCGGCAGGGATCATCCCCACCTCCAAAAGTTGACGTTGATCGGCATTCGCACCCGGGGAGTTCCCCTGGCCTACCGCCTGCGGGATCGGATTGCCACTCTGCTGGGGATCCCGCCCCAAGTGGGGGAGCTGGACATCACTTTTTTCCGCGACGATTTGAGCGCCGGCGGGTTGCGCACCCCCGATCGCAGCGAAATGCCGCGTGACCTGACCGGCCAAGAAGTGGTGCTGGTGGATGATGTTATCTTTCGCGGTCGCACCGTGCGAGCAGCTTTGGAGGCTCTAAACCACTTTGGGCGACCGGAACGGGTGCGATTGGCGGTGTTGATCGACCGGGGTCACCGGCAGTTCCCCATCCAGCCCGATTACTGCGGTTGTCAGCTTTCCACAGAACCGGAGCAAATGGTGAGAGTCCATCTGCGGGAAACCGATGCAGAAGAGCGGGTGCTGTTGATAGACAAAACAGCAAAGATTAAGTCCTGAGCCAGCGCTGGGGTGCGGTATTTTAGGGATGACCTGCCGAAACTCACTGCCATGTCTTGGTTGCCGGAAACCCGCCGCTACGCTGTTTTGGGTACGGGCGCTTTGGGAGGATTTTATGGGGCGAAATTGCAACAGGCGGGCTTTTCGGTGCATTTTCTGCTGCACAGCGACTATGACCATGTTCGCCAAAGCGGCCTCTGGGTGCAGTCCTGCTGGGGGGATTTTCATTTGCCCCAGGTGAATGCCTACGCAGCCGTGGAGGACATGCCGGCTTGCGAAGGCGTGATCGTGGCTTTGAAAGCCACCCAAAATGCGCTTCTGCCGCACTTGATCCCGCCTGTGTTGGCCGAGAATGGCGTGGTGATCTTGTTGCAAAACGGGCTGGGGGTGGAACCCGAGATTGCCGATTGCGTTGGCCCAGAGCGGGTCATGGGGGGCCTCTGCTTCATCAGCTCCAATAAGGTTGGCCCCGGCCACATTCACCATCTGGATTACGGTTCGGTGCTGCTGGCAGAGTACGGCCCTGGCTATGCCCCCCAAGGGATCACGCCCCGCCTTCAACAAGTTCAAGCCGATTTTCAACGGGCAGGGATCCCGACTTCGCTCTCACCAGATTTGATGTTGGCCCGCTGGCAGAAACTGGTCTGGAATATTCCCTTCAACGGCCTCTCGGTGGTGTTCAATGCCGATACTCAGCAAATGATTCGAGACCCTGAGGCCCGTGCTTTGGCGGAAACGCTGATGCAGGAGGTGATACAGGGAGCTGCAGCTTGTGATCGCCTGCTTCCCGACTCCCTGATCCAAGAAATGCTCACCAATACCGAGAAAATGGCCCCCTACCGCACCAGCATGAAAATCGACTATGAGCGCAAACGTCCTCTGGAACTGCAGGTGATCTTCGGCAACCCACTGCAGTACGCTCGACAAGCTGGGATCCATCTGCCACGGGTTGAAATGCTCTACCGACAGTTGCAGGTGTTGGATCGCCTGAATCGAGGGATCCCTGGGGAGCAGCAGGCTTAAGTTTTTCAAGATCCGGCGGAGCGATCCCAGGGCTGGAGCAGGCTTTCTCCTTTGCTTGCGGGTAGACTGAGCCGCAGTCGTGTACTGTTGCTCTGGCTTTATGCCGCTGGGATCCACCCACGATCGCATTACCCTCTGGACGGCCCCCGGCATCACCCTAGCCGCCGGTGTGTTGGGGAACAGCACCACAGTTGCCCTGGCTGTGGGATCCGCCTATCTGTTCAGCGGCCTGATGTTTTCTGGAGATCTGGACACCTGTTCCCGACAGTATCAACGCTGGCTGTTCTTGCGCTGGATTTGGCTGCCCTACCGCAGGTGGATACGGCATCGCTCCTTTTGGTCTCATGGGCCGATCGTGGGCACTGCCGTGCGGGTGCTGTACTTGAGCCTATGGGCAGGAGGAGCTGGCCTGCTGGGGGCTTGGCTGGGATCCCGGTTGGGCTGGTGGATGTGGCAACCCTGGGTGTGGGGCAGCGATCTCTGGCAATTGCTGCAAGTTCACGCCGAGATGCTCTTTTGGATTGGGATGGGGTTGGAACTGGGATCGGTGAACCACAGCCTAAGCGACTGGATGGTCTCCCGCTGGAAACGCTGGCGCAGAAAACGCCGTCAGGTTCGATCTCCCGCCAGGCGACTCAGCTATCGTGGCTAGGGATCCATTGGGCCAAGGTTTGATTTTTCGCCCGCCACGGCATTTGAATGGCAGTGAGGTTACCTACTGTTCCGCAACGCGTAGTCATTTATCTCACCGTCAAGGTGAAACAAACGACCGGTTGCTTCCTGCTAAGGCCTCCGGCCCGCTACGCGAGCAGTTGAAATAGAGGGTAATAAGAACCACGACTGCTATCAGCCCCTCACCCCCCCTTGAACCTGTGCTGTGCCCACAACTCCGCGACCTATCCTCTCAAGAGGGCTGAAACTGCAAATCTTGGCCAATTACCCTTTAGCCCAGGTACTCTGCTTGTGGCCATTTCGATTCAAACTGGGACACTGCACCCATACCTAAAGCCTTGAATACAGGGAATCAGAAGGCTCTCCTCAGTAGCCCAAGCGTCTCACCCTAACTTGAAACGACTACTTGAAGCAGTTTTGTCAAGAACATTTCCTCTTACGTTGGCTAGGTATTGCGATTTAATCTCAATAAAGCTATGCTGTTACTCAGTTGAGTGGTGGAGTCATATCCATCAGTCTTCCTCTCTTGTCTTGGATGTGGCAGGGATCCTGTGCTGGCAGAGCTGGCCATCTGCGTCAGCAGGGATCCCTTTTTCTCCTCTCCAAGGCTAAGCAAGGTTCTGTGCTAATGAGAGTCAGAATCAGTTGATAGAGAGATTTTTTGCTTGCTCATGTCAATCTGTGGAGGTGGCAGTGTAAAGGAGCAACAGCGGCTGAGGGTTATGGCTTTGGAAGGGGGCAATCTGGCTTCGGGAACCGGAAGACAAGACCGAATACAAAGATTGCTGCTCTAGTTTCCTTTGCAAACTTGTCAGAAGCTAAGGAAAAAGACCAACCTTTTGGGACAAACTGTCTGTCCTATGTCTTGTTTTGTCGTTCAAAAATTTATGTTGGGCTCAAGAGAAACTCTAGAAAAAAGTTGAATCAGGTGGAAGAATCAGTTAGAATCTAGCTGGCGTTAACGCTAACCGCGACGAAGAGACTGGAGGGAGGAAAGCCTAACAGCCTCTCTCCTTTTTTCTGTAGGGGTTACCCTCACTCTCAAACCCCATCTCATGAGAAGGGAGGAAGACCAAATACCCTATGACTTGAAATAGCAGCATTTTCATTAACTTTTGTTTTACTCTCTATGCCAAACTTGATACTAAGCTAAAGAGTTGCTCCTCGATCTTGTAACCATTGGACAGCCAGCCTGTGTTGGCGTTTTTGTGCATAGGCTAAGGGGGTATGCCCATCTTCATTGCGAGGGTTTAGTTCGGCTCCATTTTCCAGCAAAAGCTCCAGGATTTCGATGTGTCCTTCCCAAGCAGCCCAGTGCATCGGTGTCGCCCCGAATCGGTTGCGCGCATTGGCATTGGCCCCGTACAAGAGCAGAAAGCGAGCGATGCCCAAATCCCCTCGGGTGGCGGCTTCATGCAGAGGGGTTCGGCCTGTTTCGTCAGTGGCATCCACCGGCGCTCCCTTGGATAGTAGGCGGGCCAGAATGCTTTTTCGACCGGTGGCTGTGGCCCAGTGGAGAACACGACCAGTGTTGGCTCCCTTTTGGATGAGCAGACCGATTACTTCTACCTGATCGGTTAAAGCAGCCCGATGGAGAGGGGTATAGCCATGGTTATCTGGGAGATTGATATCGCTGCCTGCCCTCAAGAGACGCTCCACCAGCTTGACCTGACCGCTGGCGGCAGCCAAATGGAGAGGGGTGGCACCTGTGGGATCCAAGGCATTGGGAGAAGCGCCATGGGCCAAGAGCAAATCCAACAGTTCCAAATCGCCAAGGAGTGTCGCTTTATGAAGCAAGGTCATTCCCTGAGCATCGACAGCATTTACATCTTCCCCCCGCTGCAAATGGGCCAATAATTGTTTTAGATCTCGATTGGCAAGAGCTTGATGAAGTGCTTCACTCATAACAGATAGAAATAGAAAAGCCAAGTTGCAATGAAGTTGGGCAACAGGAAGGGATCCTCGATAGGCCGGAATGGAGGCTCCAAACAACTTGGGCAAAGTCTAACACTGGATCCCTGCTGCTGAGGGAAGCGGGAGAACCAAGCGCTTGGTGGGATCCCTTGGTCAAGCCGGGGCCGCAGCGATAGACTAGAGCTGGTTTTTGGCCAGGTCTTTTCCCGATCCCTTAG
>NZ_JANSIC010000214.1:0-4494 GCF_047461955.1 Synechococcus sp. R55.7 | reverse complement strand
TGCTCCGCGACGCCGACGCGACCGGCTGGGATGGCCTCAGGCCCTGATCCCCGCTTCCCTGGGAAGGCTCCCTGTCCACTGTTGCGGCGGGTTAGGTGATGACGTCTGGCTGCTGCCGACCGGTGCGGGCGCGAATCTGGGCAAGGTGATCGGCCAGTTGAATCTGTTCGGCCAAGGCCGCTTGGGGCTCCAGGCCATGTCGGGCCGGATCCGGCTCCAGCCGCTCCAAGTACACCCGCAGGGTGGCTCCGTGGGTGCCGGTTCCCGAAAGCCGGTAGATGATGCGGGATCCATCCTCAAAGCCAATGCGGATCCCTTGGTGGCTGGTGGTGCTGCCGTCCACGGGATCGGTGTAGCTGAAGTCATCGGCATAAGCCACTGTGTGGGATCCCAAGCGCTGGCCCACCCACCCAGGCAGGGAGCGTCGCAAGTCTGCCATCAGCGCCTCGGCCACCTCCACCGGCAGTCCCTCGTAGTCGTGACGGGAGTAGACGTTGCGCCCATAGGTGCGCCAGTGCTCTTCCACGATCTGCCGCACCGGCTGCCGTCGAACGGCCAAAATGTTCAGCCAAAACAGGACGGCCCAGAGCCCGTCTTTTTCCCGGATGTGGTGAGATCCGGTGCCGAAGCTCTCTTCCCCGCAGAGGGTGACCTTGCCGGCATCCAGCAGGTTGCCGAAGAATTTCCAGCCGGTGGGGGTCTCGTAGCAAGGGATCCCCAGCTTGGCCGCCACCCGATCCGCTGCCTGGCTGGTGGGCATGGAGCGGGCAATTCCCGCCAGCCCTTCTCGGTAGCCGGGTACCCGGTGGGCATTGGCTGCCAGCACTGCCAAGCTGTCGCTGGGGGTCACGTAAAATTGGCGGCCCAGGATCAGGTTGCGATCCCCATCCCCATCGGAAGCGGCCCCAAAGTCCGGCCCATCTTCCCGAAACAACAGTTCCACCAACGAGCGGGCATGCACCAGGTTGGGATCCGGGTGTCCGCCGCCAAAATCCGGCAGGGGCTGCCCGTTGAGCACACTGCCCTCTGGTGCTCCCAGGGATCCCTGCAAAATGGCGTGGGCATAGGGGCCGGTGACGGCGTGCATGGCGTCGAAGGCAATGCGGATCCCGGAAGCCAGGTAGTCGCGGATGGCCTCGAAATCGAACAGACGCTGCATCAGGCCCAAGTAATCGGCCACCGGGTCGATGACGGACACCGTGAGGGACCCCAGCCGTTGCTCGCCCAAGCGATCCAGATCGACATCGGGAGCTTCCAGGATGCGGTACTCCCGGATCTGCTGGGTGCGGGCGTAAATGGCCTCGGTCACCTTCTCCGGGGCAGGGCCACCGTTGCCGATGTTGTACTTGATGCCGAAATCCCCCTGGGGGCCGCCGGGGTTGTGGCTGGCAGAGAAGATGATCCCCCCGTAGGCGCCGTACTTGCGGATGAGACAGGAAACCGCCGGCGTGGAGAGGATCCCTCCTTGGCCCACCAGGACTCGCCCGATGCCGTTGGCCGCCGCCATCTTGAGCAGGATCTGAATGGCCTCGCGGTTGTAGTAGCGGCCATCTCCCCCCACCACCAGGGTTTGGCCGGCGGATCCCTCTAGGACATCAAAAATGGATTGGACGAAGTTTTCCAGGTAGTGGGGCTGCTGAAACACCGATACCGGCTTGCGCAGGCCAGAGGTGCCGGGTCTCTGGCCAGGGAAGGGCGTCGTGGGAACAATGCGCAGGCTCATAGTCTGCCGGAAAAGCTGCTTGCTCCTCTACTATCTCATCGTTGGGCCTCTTGTTTGGGCTGAGTTGCATCGGCAGCGCAGACTTCTTTCCCTGCCCATCCATGTGTGGATTGGGTTGAGCGGACTGCATCATCTCGGCTGGTAGCCCTCCATCTTCAATCCCCTGGCTTAACCACCCACTCCACCGGGGTTTTGCTCGGATCCGGCAATTTCAACGAGAACAGCCCCGCCGCCAAGATCAAGAGGGTGGAAAACCAAAGACAGCCCTCCAATCCGTAGAACTGGAAGAGGATCCCAGAAGTTACCGTCCCCAACAGCCGCCCGCCGGAATTGGCCATGTAATAAAAGCCCACATTGAGGGCTACGTCGTCGTCTTCCGTGTAGGCCAGCACCAGGTAGGAATGCACTGCCGAATTGAAGGCAAAGACGATCCCGAACAGGATCAAGCCGCCGGTGATCACCAGCTCCGGTGCCAGCCCGGCCATGAAGGCTGTGGCAATGATCGCCGGCACCGCCGTCAGCACGAAGGTCCAAATCTGGATGGTGCGGGCCTTGGGAGCACGGCCAGGGCGACCCCCACCCAGCAGTTGCGGCGCTACAAACTGAATGAACCCATAGCCAATCACCCAGATGGCCATGTAACTGCCCACCTGCATAAAAGTCCAGCCCAGCTCGTCGTAGAGAAACACCGGCAGGGCCACCACAAACCACACATCCCGCGACCCAAACAGGAAAAAGCGAGCTGCCGAGAGGATGTTGATCTCTCTGCTCTTGGAAAACAGCCGCTTGAAGGGGATCTTGGCCTTGATTTTGCCCATGTCTGCAGGCAGCAGCGCCCCCGAACAGAAGATCAAAGCCAACGCCCCCGCCTGGACAAAGTTGGCCATGCGGAAGCCCATGGGATCCCCGTAGATTTCGGTGAAGATCTGCAGCAGGGCCGCTCCCACAAAGAACCCCACCCCCTTGAGGGCGTTTTTGGATCCCGTGAGCATAGCCACCCAACGAAACAGGCGGGATTCCGCTTCTTTGGGCACCACCAGGCGGATGGCGCTTTTGGAGCTCATCTTGGTGAGATCTTTGGCGATCCCGGCCAGAGCTTGGGCGGTCATCACGTAGGCCACCTGGCCCCAGACCGGCCACTGCAGGTTGATCACCCCCAGCATCACCAGGCCAAAGATCTGAATGGCAATGCCGCCGTAGAGGGTCAGCCGCAGGCCAAAGAGGGATCCAATCCAGCCGCCCAGGAAGTTGGTGATCACCCCGAAGATCTCGTAGAAGAGAAACAGCATGGCAATCTGAATCGGGGTGAAGCCCAACTTGTGGAAGTGCAGCAGCACCAACATGCGGATGGCGCCATCGGTGATGGTGAATCCCCAGTAGGCGGCTGTAACCAGGGCGTAGTTGCGAACCGCAGAGGCTTGAGCCGTCGAAACAGAAGTCATGGGCAGGTCTCCAAGGGAGATGTTTCTATAGACTGCGGGCCACTTTGCGGGCCAGTTCCGCCATGCGGTTGGCGTAGCCCCATTCGTTGTCGTACCAGGCCAGGATCTTCACCTGGGCGCCATCCACCACCATCGTCGAGGGCGCATCCACAATGCTGGAACGGGGATCCCCTTTGAAATCCACCGAGACCAGGGGCAGCTCCTCGTAGCCGAGGATCCCCTTGAGTTCGCCCTCGGCTGCAGTTTTTAAGAGGTGATTGACTTCTTCCACGGTGGTGGGCCGCCTGACTTCGAACACCGCATCGGTCAGGGAAGCGTTCAAGAGAGGAACACGCACCGCAATGCCGTTTAATTTGCCGTTGAGTTCGGGGTAAATCAGACCAATGGCCGTAGCCGAGCCGGTGGTGGTGGGCACCAGAGACAGCAGAGCGGAGCGGGCCCGCCGCAGGTCTTTGTGGGGGGCATCCACCATGGTTTGGGTATTGGTGACGTCATGGATGGTGGTGATCACCCCGTGAACAATGCCGATCCCCTCGTGGATGACCTTCACCAAAGGAGCCAGGCAGTTGGTGGTGCAGGAAGCCGCCGTGAGCAAATGGTGCCGGGCCGGGTCGTACAGGTGATCGTTGACGCCCATAACAATGTTGAGGGCCTCTTCGTCCTTGACAGGGGCAGCCACAATCACCTTGCGCACCCCCGCTTTGAAGTAGGCATCCAGCTCCGCTGCCTTGACAAATTTGCCCGAGCATTCCAGCACTAGCTCGATCCCCAACTCTGCCCAGGGCACTTCACCAGGAGACTTGTGTTCGCTAAAGGTGAGGGTTTTGTCCTGAATGCGCAGCCGGTTATCGGATCCCTCAATGTCGATAGCCCAGCGGCCCTGCACCGAGTCAAACTTCAACAGGTGGGCCGCCGTCGCAGCTCCCCCTTTGATCTCGTTGATGTGGGCGAATTCCAGCTCTTCCCAGCCCCAAGCAGCCCTCAGCACCAGCCGCCCAATGCGGCCAAAACCGTTGATGCCCACCCGCACTGCCATAGCATTGACCCTAGACTTGTCCAGAAGGGATCCCGCTCTCTCAGGGCAAATCCCGCCTCGACTTTATCAGAACGCCCTAGTCGTTTCAAGACAAGTTGATGGGTAGGGTCAGGAGAGACTGGCCGATGGGGGTCGGTTCACGGTTGGCCTTGGGAAATGTTGCCGAATGTCCTGAAATCCAAAAGGGATCCGCTGAGGCAGCCCCAATCGACAACAGGGCCTATCCTGTAGCCGATTTGCAGTCCAGATCCACACCTCTGGGCAACAATTCGCCCAACCCGGCAACCGGTGGC
>NZ_JANSIC010000213.1:0-4507 GCF_047461955.1 Synechococcus sp. R55.7 | reverse complement strand
CGCCTTCCGCATACCCGAATATCGGCTGGAAACTCAGGGGCAATCAATCGTGTTGATTAACTGGAGACATTCCCCTGGTGCTCCCACTGGATCCCTAGAACAAGGGTGTTAGCAGACCAGGGCTTGCTGCCGTTGTCGCTGTTGGCGTTCTAGAGCTTCAAACAGGGCTTGAAAGTTGGCTTCGCCAAAGCCTGTGGCTCCACCCAACCGTTGGATGACCTCGAAAAAAAACGTGGGCCGGCCAAACAGAGGCTGAGTGAAGGTTTGCAACAACAGGGGGGGGTGTCGGGAATCAGAGGCAGGCAAGGTGGTATCCAAAAGGAGCTGCTGCTCCACCAAGTCGTGCCAGGAGATGGTGGGCAACCCACCAGAAGGGAGTACTGCTCCAGAGGCCAGCTCCCTTGCCAGGTTTGTGTAGTACTCCGGTGGCACCTGCAGAAAGTTTACGCCTCCCTGTCGCAGCCGGCGCACACTGGCGAAGACATCTGAGCTGTGCAACGCCGCATGTTGCAGGCCAGGGCCATGATGGGCATCCAAAAACTCCTGGATCTGGGAAGCGGCACAGGTGGGCTCGTTGATGGCCAACTGGATCCCGGCTTCAGGATCTCCCACCACCACACTTTCTAGGCCAGAGGTGTTGGTGCGGATGCTATAGCGATACAGAGACCGCCAACCCAGCACCTGCCCATACCAATCTGCCGCTGCCTGCAGGGATCCCTGCTCCACGTTCAATACCAGGTGATCCCAGTGGGAAAACAGGTTCTCCTCAGCAGGGGCTGAATCGGGGATCCCTGAGCTGGGGATCAAAGAATGCCTGAGTCCATAAGGAGTGCGCAGGCACAGAGCAGGGCAGCCTTCGTCTTCTGCCGGGATCCACTCCACTTGGGCTCCTCGCCTCTGCAAAAGCTCTGCCAAGCCCAACAGCTCTTGCTCCTCCACCGCCAAGGCCACATCCACCACCCCAGGCGAATGTTGCTGCAAATAGCGATCCACCTCATCCCCGGCGTGAGCCGGCTGAGATAGGCGCAAGCGCAGGGATCCCTGACGCAGACAGAGGGTACTGCCGAGCTGTCCTTCCATTCGGAAGCCCCAAACCTGACAAAAGTGTTCCTGCCAACGGGGCAGATCCCAAAGATAGAAGTGCAGGTGATGGATCCCTTGGACGATTCGATTGGACTGGTTCATAGAGCAAGGCACTGCTAAGGCAAAGGCCGAGTATCCTGACGTTCTCACGGCAACAGACGACCTGGGCCGTCCTACCTCAGCATAGGCCCGCCATTTGCCGATGGAAAAGCGTAAAACAACGTTAAGAAGATATTAAAACAGCATTAAAAAATAGGATGAAAATAAGATTAAAAAATCACGCAACCGAAAATATCCTCAGAGCGCAAGGGACTAAAATTAAATCAGGCGAGGTGTATTTAGAACGCCTAAAAAAGAAACAGAAGAGTTGCTAAAAGCCCTTCGTAGGATCCCTATAAGCCTTGCAGAGATCTATTGGTTCTTTAGCTCTCTTTTAGAGCCTGCGTGGGGCAAAGGCCGGGGTGCTGCCTCGCCCTGTCGATAGATTATCAGGCGTAATAGCCGGGAGGATTGTTATGGTTGCCAGTGTGCAGCGTTCTGTAGCATCACCTACAGAATTGAAGGCGGAACCAAGGACGGGATCCAACGCAGCCGGTCAAAAAGTTTTGAGCGATTTTGCGCCAGGATCCTGGCAGCGCTCCATCGACGTCAGAGACTTTATTCAGCGCAATTACACCCCCTACACCGGTGAAGAAACCTTCTTAGCTGCAGCCACCGAGCGCACCCAGCGGCTGTGGGCCAAGGTCAAGGATTTGATGGCTCTGGAGCGAGAGCGAGGGATCCTAGATGCCGATACTGCCGTTCCCTCTACCATCACCAGCCACGCCCCTGGCTATATCGACCCAGAGCTGGAACAAATTGTGGGGCTGCAGACGGACAAACCCCTGAAGCGGGCCATCATGCCCTTTGGCGGCATCCGCGTGGTGGAGTCTTCCCTCAAAGCCTATGGCTACGAGCTGGATCCCCGCACCAAGGAAATTTTTACCCAGTACCGCAAAACCCACAACGACGGCGTTTTTGATGCTTACACCGAAGAGATGCGCCGCTGCCGCCGCTCCGGGATCATCACCGGCCTGCCCGATGCCTACGGTCGGGGTCGCATCATTGGGGACTACCGGCGGGTGGCCCTCTACGGGGTGGATCGGCTCATCGAAGACAAGCAGGCCCAAAAAGCCAGTCTAGACCTGGACACGATGGACGAAGAGACCATCCGCCTGCGGGAGGAGCTCTCCGAGCAGATTAAGGCCCTACAAGAGCTGAAAGAGATGGGATCCCGCTACGGGTTTGACCTGGGCCGTCCGGCAGCCAACGCCCGCGAAGCCATCCAATGGCTGTACCTGGCCTACCTGGCAGCCGTCAAGGAGCAAAACGGGGCGGCCATGTCCTTGGGGCGGGTGTCCACCTTCCTGGACATCTACATCGAGCGGGATCTGCAGGCCGGGATCCTCACCGAGGAAGAGGCCCAGGAGCTCATTGACCACTTTGTTATGAAGCTGCGCATGGTCAGGTTTTTGCGCACGCCCGAGTACAACGAGCTATTCAGCGGGGATCCCACCTGGGTTACCGAGTGCATCGGCGGCATGGGCCTGGATGGGCGGCCTTTGGTTACCAAAACCAGCTTCCGCATGCTGCATACCCTCTACAACCTTGGCCCAGCGCCCGAGCCCAACTTGACCGTGCTCTGGTCGGAGCGGCTGCCGGAAGCCTTCAAGCGCTACTGCGCCAAGGTCTCCATTGAAACCAGCTCCATCCAGTACGAAAACGACGACTTGATGCGCCCCTACTGGGGGGATGACTACGGCATCGCCTGCTGTGTGTCGGCCATGCGCATCGGCAAGCAGATGCAGTTTTTTGGAGCGCGGGTGAACTTGGCCAAGTGCCTGCTCTATGCCATCAACGGCGGTCGGGATGAGATCTCCGGCGAGCAGGTGGCTCCTGCTTTCGCCCCCATCACCGCCGATGTCCTGGACTACGACGAGGTGTGGCCGCGCATGGCGCAGATGATGGCCTGGCTGGCCAAAACCTACGTCAACACCATGAACATCATCCACTACATGCACGACAAGTACTGCTACGAGCGCCTGGAGATGGCCCTGCACGACCGGGACGTGCTGCGCACCATGGCCTTTGGGTTGGCCGGCCTGTCGGTAACAGCCGACTCCCTATCCGCCATCAAATACGCGCGGGTACGGGCCATCCGGGATGAGCGGGGCCTAGTGGTGGATTACGCGGTGGAGGGCGACTTCCCCAAATACGGCAACAACGACGACCGAGTTGACTCCATTGCGGTGCAACTGGTGCAGACCTTCATGGCCGAGCTGCGCAAGCACAAGACCTACCGCAATGCCATCCCCACCCAGTCCATCCTCACCATCACCTCCAACGTGGTCTACGGCAAGAAAACCGGCAACACCCCCGACGGGCGGCGAGCGGGCGAGCCCTTTGCCCCAGGGGCCAACCCCATGCACGGCCGGGACACCAAGGGGGCGGTGGCGTCGCTGGCTTCGGTGGCCAAGCTGCCCTACGACGACGCTCTGGATGGGATCTCCAACACCTTCTCGATTGTGCCGGCGGCCCTAGGTCGCACAGCGGAGGAGCGGGTTGCCAATCTAGTGGGGCTGCTGGATGGCTACATGCGGGATGGCGGTTTCCACCTCAACGTCAATGTTCTCAACCGCGAGACCCTGCTGCATGCCATGGAGCACCCGGAGCTCTACCCACAGCTCACCATCCGGGTTTCCGGCTATGCGGTGAACTTCATCAAGCTCACCCGCGAGCAGCAACTGGATGTCATTAACCGCACGTTCCATCAACACTGCTAAAAGACCAGCCTGGGGATCCCTGAAGTCCGCCCATACCGGGGTCGATGGAAGGGATCCCCCATCGATAACCGAGGAGGCCCGATGATCATGACTGTTTGTAGCGCTGCGGATCTGGTCAGCCAGTATGCCTCAGGACGGCGCGATTTTCGGGAGATCGATTTGCAGGGGGCTGAGCTGCAGGGGATCCATTTGGCCGGTGCCGATCTCAGCTATGCCGATTTCAGTGGGGCCAACTTGGCGGGGGCCAATTTGCGGGGGTGCGATCTCAGCTATGCCGACTTCAGCGGAGCTAACCTATCGGGAGCCGATTTGCGGGGATGTCTCCTCTTTGGCAGCAATTTCCGAGGGGCGCTCTTAGAAGGAGCCTTGTTGGATCACGCAGATTTCGATGCCTATACCCATTTCCCGAAGGATTTCGATCCCAAGGCCCACCGCCTGCACGGCATCACGGTGGATACCTCCGTGCCTAGCCCACACGACCCATCGGTCTGAGCTGGGTGGGATCCCCAAGCTGCCCTTTCGGCTTTTTATCCCCCTTTCTCCCTTCCAGCCAGGATAGCAGCGGTCTAGCTAAAAGACCCTAGGGATCTAAAAAAATCTAG
>NZ_JANSIC010000212.1:1429-4508 GCF_047461955.1 Synechococcus sp. R55.7 | reverse complement strand
CTCCCCAGAAAATCTCAGTTGCAAAGGCGGTGCGGAGCACTCAAGCGATAGACTGGGGTGTACAGCTCCCGCTCCGCTGCGAATCTGCTCGATTGAACCGTTGCTCGCCAAGCCTACCCGCCAACCATGGGATCCGCAACTCTATCCGCTCCTTGTACCTTTCCCCTCACCGCTGTAGTGGGGCAACAGGCGGCCAAGCTGGCTCTGCTGCTGGCAGCAGTGGATCCCAGCCTAAGGGGTGTGGTGCTGGTGGGGCCTCGCGGCACCGCCAAGTCGGTTTTGGCCAGAGGGATCCACGCCTTGCTACCGCCCATCGAGGTGATTGCGGGATCCTATTGCAACGACGATCCAGCGCAGCCGGATACCTGGTCCGACTGGGCCAAGGCTCGCTACCCAGCCGGAGAGGTGCCGCCCACCCAAGTGATATCGCCCCCCTTTGTCCAGGTTCCCCTGGGCGTCACCGAAGATCGGCTGCTGGGATCCGTCGATGTGGAGGCCTCCATCAGGCAGGGGGAAACGGTCTTCCAGCCAGGGCTCTTGGCTGCTGCCCACCGGGGCGTGCTCTATGTGGATGACATCAACCTCTTGGACGACGCCATCGTCAACTTGTTGCTGACGGTGGTGGGGGATGGGGTCAACCGCCTGGAACGGGAGGGGCTGAGTCTGCAACACCCCTGCCGGCCTCTCTTGGTGGCCACCTACAACCCCGAAGAGGGATCCCTGCGCCCCCACCTGCTGGATCGCCTGGCACTGGTGGTGCCGGTGGGGCAGGAGCTGAGCCTAGAAGAGCGAGGGGAAATTGTCCAACGGGCAACGCAATTTGTCGATGCTCCCGAGCCCTTCCTGGCCGAGCACCAGGCGGAACTGGAGGAAATCCGCACCCGCATCCTCCTGGCGCGGGAGTGGCTGCCCCAGGTCAAGCCGCAGCGGGAACAGCTCCTCTACCTGGTGCAGGAGGCCATCCGCGGCAACGTCCAAGGGCACCGGGGAGAACAATTTGCCCTGCGAGCCGCCTGTGCCCTGGCGGCGCTGGAGGGGCGGGATCGCCTCCTGGCCGAGGATCTGCAGCAGGCCGTGCAGCTGGTGCTGCTGCCCCGCGCCCGTTACGACCCCGACCAGCCCCCGCCTCCCCCCCCACCCCAATCCCAACAGCCCGATCCTTCCCCAAGCAATTCCGACGACACCGGCGAGGACCAGGAGGAGACGGATCCCCAGCCGGAAAGCCTCAGCCTGCCGCAGGAGTTTTTTTTCGATCCTGAGCAGGTGGCCCTGGACCCGCGCCTGCTGGCCTTTGCCCAGTCCCTCAACCAGCAGGGAAAAACGGGATCCCGCAGCCTGGTGTTCAGCGCCGACCGAGGCCGCTACGTCAAGCCCATCCTGCCCCAGGGATCCAACCCCCGCGTTGCCGTCGATGCCACCTTGCGAGCTGCTGCCCCCTATCAGAAAAGCCGCCGCCAGCGGCAACCGGGACGTAGCGTGATTGTGGAGCCGAGCGATATCCGCGCCAAAAAGCTGGTTCGCAAGGCCGGAGCCCTGGTGATCTTTGTGGTGGACGCCTCCGGCTCCATGGCCCTCAACCGCATGCAAGCGGCCAAAGGTGCCGCCCTGCGCCTGCTCACCGAGGCTTACCAAAACCGTGACAAGGTGGCCCTCATCGCCTTTCGTGGGGAAACTGCCGAAGTGTTGCTCCCCCCCACCCGCTCCATCGAGCTGGCCCGCCGCCGTCTGGAATCCCTGCCCTGTGGCGGGGGATCCCCTCTCGCCCATGCCCTCACCCAAGCCGTGCGCATGGGAGTCAATGCCCGCACCGCTGGCGATGTAGGTCAGGTGATGCTGGTGGCCCTCACCGATGGCCGGGCCAACATTCCCCTCAGCCGCTCCTTGGGACGGAGCGACAGCAAAAGCCAGTTGGGAGCGGATCCCATCGACCTCAAGCAAGAGCTGCGGGAGATCGCCCTGCGCATCCGCGCCCTGGGGTTGAAGCTGCTTTTGATCGATTCCCAAAGCCGCTTTGTAACCACCGGCTTCAGCGCCGAGCTGGCGGAATTGGCGGGCGGACGGTACTTTCATCTGCCCCGTGCCACCGACCAGGGGATCGCAGCCGTGGCCCGCTCGGCTATGCAGGAGGGACGCACCTACCCCTGAGAGAACAGCCTCTCCGTTGGCAAAGGTTGTAACTTTTCTTAATGGTTGGTTATGATCCCTGTAGGCGCTCTTTACCTTTTCCCATGGCTACAGGACTCCTGCCCCAACTTTCCCTGCAGAATCCCATGGCTGTCGATTGGGTTAGCCGAGGGGTAGGCGCAGCCATTCGTGCCCTCTTTAAGCATGCAGAGCGGCTGGAGGCGCGCGTGCGAGTGGAGCCTGTTGCCAAATTGTTGCAGGGTCGTATCGACAGCTTTGAACTGTTGGGCCAGCATCTGCAGATGTACAACGGCCTGAGGCTTTCGGCTCTGGAGCTATTCTGCAATGCGGTGGCCATCGATTTCAGCCAAATTTGGCAGGGGAAGATCAAACTGCGCCAGCCAGTACAGGCCACGATGCGTGTGGTGCTGAGCCAAGACGATCTGGTGCAATCGTTTAACACACCTTTTGTGCTGAACAGGCTGGCCCTGGTGGGACAGGATGGCAGCCCCCTATCCTTCCATCACGTCCATATCAGCATCACCCCGGCGCGGCGACTGGAATTGCAGGCAAACGTACAGCAGGGAGAAGCCAGGGCTTTCCGCGTCGGTTTTTCCGCCCAGGTTGAGGTGCTGGAGCGGCGTCGCATCCGCTTTACAGATCCAGTGTTTGAAAGCGGTACAGAAGAGGAGCTGGCCTTGAGCCAAGCTTTGGTACGCTGCCTGAATGAGCTTCTGGATTTGGATCGGCTCGCCTTGCGAGGCACTGAGCTGCGGGTAGACCGGGTGAACTTGCAGCCCCAGCAGATGATCCTGTACGGCAGTGCCACCCTAGCGCAATTTCCCACACGCCAACCCCAATGGGAAAGTGCTTGACAGCCTTTGGAAGGGCGGCTACGCTCAATAGTGGTGAGGAGTGAAGAGAAGAAGCCTCTGGGGTCGAAACACGGACAGAC
>NZ_JANSIC010000212.1:0-1329 GCF_047461955.1 Synechococcus sp. R55.7 | reverse complement strand
GGGGATCAAGCTGTCTTTCTTTGCCGTGATGTCCACAGCTTTGCCAACCGGAATACGGCGCGGCTTCTCTAAAGAATGGGGTAGCTGGGTATCCTAAAAGCTGGGGTTACGGCATCCTTCTTTATTCATGGGGATGAAGTGGCTCAAGACATAACGGTCATTCTAAGACCTAGGAAAGAACTCTTCAGCCTTGACCGTGAGGGGATGTTTATTCTTTGCCTACGGTTGGTTCACTATTCAAGCAGGTCTTGTCAAAGCGAGCACACCGAGTTTGAAACAGCAACTACTCCGCCTACTTGAGTTTTGGCGCCGCCGCTTTCCCCACAGCCTGCGCACCCAGGTGGCATTGGTCATTGCCAGCCTTTCGTTCGTCCCCAACTTGGTTTTCATCCTGTCGGTGCAGTGGATCTGGCCCGACACGCAGTTCAGCGCTGAAGGGATCCTCCTGCTGCTGCTGTGGATCCCGTTGCTGGCGGTGCTGTCGGCGGTGGTGGGCTATGCTCTGTCCTCCATGATTTTGCGCCCCCTCACCCTGCTGGCCCGCGAGTTGGCTCATTTGGAAACCTTGATTAACCAGCCCGCCCGTTGGAATCTGCTGCTCCGCCCCGGGGATCCCCAGGAAGCCCTGATCTTGCGGCAGGCTTTTGCCCAGTTGCTGCGCCAGATCCAGATCGATCAAATGCGGCGAGAAGCCTTTACCGCTACCCTCGTTCACGACCTCAAAACCCCCCTCATCGCCTTTGGGCACCTGCTGAGCGCCTTTAAACAGGATCAACAGCTCGATCCGGAGCAACGTCGCGCTCTGCTGGATCGCATCCTGCAGGAAAATCAACACAATCTCTCTCTGGTGCAGAAAATGGTGGAGGCTCACCGCCTGGAGCGGGGAGAGATCGAGTTGCATCCTCGGCCTTGTGATCTGGGATCCCTGGCCAGAAAGGTGGCCGAGCGCATGGGATCCCTGGCCCAGGAGCGGGGGATCGATCTGCGAGTCGAAGGAGAAGGGTGGGGCAACGCCGATGAGGCAGAGCTGGAGCGGGCGCTGGTGAATCTGGTGGACAACGCCTTGCGCTACGCACGCCATGCGGTGGTGTTAATCGTCAGCCCCCACCAGATCCAGGTGCAGGATGATGGCCCCGGCTTGCCGGCTCCCCTAGAAGAGTTGGCCCAACCCTACGTGACCCAGCCCATTCACATTGCCGGCCACCACTACCCAACCGGCTCAGGAGGTCTGGGGCTATATATCGCCAGGCGCATCCTGCAGGCCCACGGGGGGGACTTGCGGTTGGTCGAGACGGGATCCCAAGGGACTGCTCTAGCCCTGGTGTTGCG
>NZ_JANSIC010000211.1:0-4588 GCF_047461955.1 Synechococcus sp. R55.7 | reverse complement strand
AGCTTGCTGGCAAGGGCAGCGATAGCCGAGACGGACATCCGCTCCACGCGAGACCTCGCTGACAAAGATGGATATTGACAGGCAGATTCACAACAGTCACAACAGATGATGGACTTATAGATCTCGACGGACAAAGCCATCCCCCTCCCATTGGTAGAGGGTAGCCCTCAAGTCACGGCTGGCACCGGGCGGGCTTGAGATGACCAGGATCCCTTGCGGGCTGACCCGCAGGCTGGCATTGCTCAGATCCGTCACGCTCAGCAGTGGCACAAGTCCCTCAGGCCGGTGTTCCAAGACCAAGACAGAGCGCAGCAGGCTGATGCCCCCTCGCTCGGTGAGGAGCACCAACTTGGGCTGTGGGCTGGAGGTAATGTCCGTGCGCAGGTGAGCCTCCACCAACCGTCCTGGGATCGGCTCAGCTGTGTGGAGCAGACGAAAGCTATACCCCCCCTGGTGCTCGAAGCTGAGAACGCGCACCACCGGCTCCACGGTGGGCTGCCGCTGAATCTGAAACACGGCCACCACATCCTGGCGAGATGGAGAGGTTAGGCTGGCCGGGAACAGGCGCAGGTTTTCACCGCGATTGCCGCGAATAAAATCCCACCAAATGGATTGATTGAATAAAGCCACAACCCCACCTCGAGCAGCGCCGCCCTCAGAAGGAACCGGCAGCAGCGGAAGCACAGGCTGGGGATAGGCAGGAACAGCAGCAACCGGTAGAGTAGCAGCCAAGGCCGCTCCCCAGGCTATTCGACCACAGGAACACAACAGCTTCCGCATATTTCCTCACTCCTCGCCCCTAAAATTCTAAAGGACTCCAAGGTTCTCCCAGTCAACCAAACAGCCGGGATACAGGGATCCCTTTTATGTCGAACGCAACCTCGATCTCACCTTGATCTCGCCTGGCAATGGGCTACCAAGTTAGGGTGAAAAGCCTGGAGCTTCCTCTGTAGCCAACAAAGTCGGCTTGGAACGACGCCCCGCCAATTTGAAAGGGATCCCCCAGGAGCAAGGGGCAGCCCCCCCGACGGAGGGCTCTATTTTTCGGCAGCCAAAAACAATTGGGCCCGCCAAAAGCAGGCAATGGACTTGCTGTCCAAATCCATTCCCAAACGGGCCATTTCTGTAAGCTCAGAAGCAGAAAACTCCACTACGGTAATATCTTCATCCTCATCCTTATCGGGAGGGGAATCCAGCACTTCCAGCTCCCGCGCCAAATAGGCATACATAATCTCGCTGGAATAGCCGGGGCACAAATAAAATTGGCCAAGGGGATCCCAGCGATGGGCACGCAGGCCCGTTTCTTCTTCCAGCTCGCGGCGAATGGTGTCATCGGGATGCTCCCCTGGCTCGACTGTGCCTGCCGGAAATTCATAAAGGTAGGAGGCAACCGCAAAGCGATATTGACGAATGCAGACGAACTTGCCTGCTGCAGTTACAGGCACGGCCACCACCCCGCCAGGATGGATGAGGTACTCCCGCTCTCCCTCTTTGCCGTTGGGAAAACGCAAACGCTGGCTGACGAAGGTGTATTTGTGGCCTTGATAGCGGAGGCGCTCACGAATCACCTGAGATGGGTTTTGCATGGCAAGGGATCCCGAGAGTAGAGCCGCTCTCAGCTTAATGGTTTTCGGCGCTGTTGCAACCGGGCAATCCAGAGGGATCCACACGCCCTTGGGATCCCGTGTCTGGGGTAGAGTCAGGAAAAGCACAAAAGTTGCAGGCCATGATTTACCCTCCCTTGAAGGAGTTTCTTGCCCTCACCAAGCAGGGCAACTTTATCCCGGTGTACCAGGAATGGGTGGCGGATTTGGAAACGCCGGTTTCTGCCTGGTATCGGGTTTGTGCTGGCCAGCCCTACAACTTTCTCCTGGAGTCGGTGGAGGGGGGGGAACAGGTGGCCCGCTACAGCTTCCTGGGCTGCGATCCCCTGTGGGTTTTGGAAATACGGGGAGATCAAGCCCTACAGCGCTACCGCGATGGCCGACAGGAGCACCACCAAGGGGATCCCTTTGCCATCTTGGCCCGCTGCTTGCAGCCCTATGAGCCGGTGCATTTGCCGGAATTGCCCAGCAGCATCGGCGGCCTGTTTGGCTACTGGGGCTACGAGCTGATTCGCTGGATTGAGCCCAAGGTGCCCATCCACCCCCTGCAGCCGGGGGATCCCCCTGATGCCGTTTTGATGCAGGTGGACAGCATCCTGCTCTTTGACCAGGTGAAGCGCAAGATCTGGGTGGTGGCCTTCGCCGATACCCGTCACCACGCTGCCGAGGAAGCCTATGCCCAAGCCTGCCGGCGGGTGGAAAAGCTGATGCAGCAGCTCAGCGCTCCTCTTTCCCTGGCCCATCTGCACCTCAACTGGAAGCCCCACCTGTCGGAAAGGACTCCGTCCCGCTGGCGCGAACAAATCCCCCCCAGCACCCTGAGCCGCCCAGCCTACTGCCAAGCCGTGGAACGGGCTAAGGACTACATCCGCGCCGGAGATATCTTCCAGGTAGTGCTCTCGCAGCGGTTTACCATCTCCTTTGCGGGGGATCCCTTTTGCCTCTACCGCTCGTTGCGGCTGATTAACCCTTCCCCTTATATGGCGTTTTTGCAGTTTGGGAATCTCTGCCTCATCGGCTCCAGCCCAGAGGTGATGGTCAAACTCAGCCGGGTGGGGGAAGACCGCATCGCCACTGTGCGCCCCATTGCCGGCACCCGCCCCCGCGGCACCACCCCTCTGGAAGACCGGCAGCTGGAGCAAGAGCTGTTGGCAGATCCGAAAGAACGGGCCGAACATGTGATGCTGGTGGATCTGGCCCGCAATGACCTGGGACGGGTCTGCCAACTGGGATCTGTGCAGGTGGACGACCTGATGCAGATCGAGCGCTACAGCCATGTGATGCACATCGTCAGCAACGTGGTGGGGCGGCTGGATCCCCAGTACAGCGCCTGGGATCTGCTGCGGGCCACCTTCCCTGCCGGCACTGTTACCGGCGCCCCCAAAATCCGCGCCATGCAGATTATTCATGAGCTGGAAGGATGCCGCCGCGGGCCCTATGCCGGCGCCTATGGCTACTACGACTTTTCTGGCCAACTGAACACCGCCATCACCATCCGCACTCTGCTGGTTCATCAGGGCCAGGTGAGCTTGCAGGCCGGGGCAGGTATTGTGGCCGACTCGGATCCGGAGCGGGAATATCAAGAATGTCTGAACAAAGCGCGGGGCATGTTAATGGCTGTGGCCAGTTTGCAGGAGACCTAGCCGATGTTGGCCCAGTTGCGCTTCAGCCCTGCGGTTCGCGTCAGCGGGACGGAGTCCTTACAGGAGCTCCAGCAGCCGGATCCAGAGACCGTAGAGCAGGCTTTTGAACTGTTTTCCACAGAGGGCTATCTGGTGTTGCCGGAGATCTTTCCCCCCGAGCTCATCGACAAGTTGCACAGCAGCTTTCTGGCCACCTACAGCCGCTACTGCACCCACGAAAACCACGCCGATGCCCTGTTAGTGGGCAATAGACGGGTGATGGTAACGGTTCGCCTGGAGGGCCCCTTCAACGATCCCCTCCTCTATGCCCATCCTCTGATCTTGCCCATCCTGAAGCGGATTTTGGGGCCGGAGTTAATCTTGAGCGGGCTGGGGGCGGTGGTCTCTCTGCCGGGATCCGCCGATCAACAAGTTCACCGGGATCTGTCTCATCTGTTTGGCGACGAGACCTTGGATGCGATCATTCCTTGCTATGCCCTGAATTTGCTTATTCCTCTGGTGGAGGTCAACGAAGAGAACGGCATGACCCGTCTCTGGCCCGGCAGCCATGTAGTCTTCGATGCCCACTATACCGAGCTGGCCCAGCAGATGCCCTTTATCGATCCACCCTTGGCCAAGGGATCCTGCCTCCTGTTCGACTACCGCCTGATTCATCTGGGTCGGGCCAATCGCTCGCCCGCTCCCCGTCCTCTTCTCTACAACACCTACAGCCGCGCTTGGTTTCGGGATCCCATCAATTACACTCAGCAACCTCCCCTGGTGATCCCGGCCCAAGAGAAAGAGCGGATCCCAGCCGAGCATCAGCGCCTATTCGTGACGGCACAGATTGTGTAGACGGCCCGGAACTGCGAGCTGACCGAAAACTCGGCGGCTCAGGCCCCGGCATTTATGCCTAGGGATAAGCTACCGTCTCCTGATAGGATGTGAGTATCGCTCCACCCATTTATAGAAAGGTGCAGTGCTGAAGGTGAAGTAGAAGTATCTGGGGTGTTTCCACATCCCAGTAGCTGGTGCGTTCGCCTTGGCGGCGCGAAGCGCTTTGGCGTCCCCCACGGTGCTGCGGTATAAGCCACATGCTCGGTGTAGCTCAGTCAGTGGGAGTTGTTTTGCTGGCTGAGAACGGATCCTCTGGCTTTAGCCGTGGGGAGAACGTCAACCTCTCCTCTTGTTTGAGGAATCCGGTCAGCTAGACCGCCGAGAAGCGACGCCCTCTATGTATCAGCATGAGGGTCAGGATGAAAGGCGGAAACCCTTGCTATGGTAAACACAGAGCGGTGGGGCATCCCGTTCTTAAAGCTCAGGAAATGTCCTTAACAGGAGTCACTGAGAAGCTCGTACTCT
>NZ_JANSIC010000210.1:0-4600 GCF_047461955.1 Synechococcus sp. R55.7 | reverse complement strand
ATGGAGAAGCAAGCCGGCAGTGTGGGGGGTCGCTAGCGGAAAATCATCTCGGCAACTGCCTCAAAGCCGGCATCCAACAGCCGATCCAAGACCGACTGGGCCTGGCTGCGACTGTCGTACAGGCCCGCCTGCAACACTGTTCTGCCGTTGAAAACCGTTTCCACCGCCTCGGGGATGAGCTGCCGCAATCGGTTCAAGTCATCGCTGCTCTTGGGGGTCACCAACACGCGAAATTGAGTTGCCGTTCGCGTTGGCGAAACGGAGTCGTTACCCACAGCAACCACAGGGGGGGCAACTGGAGTTGTAGTGGGAGCAGAGGGAGTGGCCGGGATCCCTGCCGATGAGCGACGGGCCGGCGGGGGCAGAAGGGTGGTGATATCTGTGAGGGGAGCCGACGGTGGCCTGGGAACAGGGTCAGCCGGCTGGGCAGGTGTGGTAGAGCCATCGGGGGTGAAGGGGACAGCCACAAACTGCTCCCCCGGAGGTTGGGGCTGGGGAGTTGCCTGAGGGCTGGAGGGATCTGGCAAGATGCGCCCTCCGGATCCTTGGGGCGGAGAGGGGGGAACCGGGGCAGTAGACTGGGGCACCGTCACAACCGGTAAGGTGGAGGGGGTCTCAGCGGCTGGCCGGGGATCCCTGGGAGTAGCCGGCTGGGCCGGAGCGCTGGGCAGAGCCAAAGTGCCAGGGGCAATGGGGCGGGGAGCGCTGTCGGGAAGGGCGGCAACGGTGGTTTGACCGGACAGATCCAGATCCCCTTTGACCTGGCCCCGCAGTTGGTTGCCGTTGGCATTGAGGCGCAGGCCGCGGGTGGCGTTGTTGATATCGTATTGGCCGTTGCCCTCAAAGATGTTGTTGCCGGGATCCGTGGCCGTGCCCAAATCCGGCTGGGCAGTGGTGATGGCGGTGAGGCCGGTCTCCAAGTTCTGGGCGATGAGATTGTTGCGCAGGATGGGCCTGGAGCTGCCCCCGACGATCACGCCAGTACGGTTCTGCAGGATGCGGTTGTTGCGCACAATAGGCGCCGAGCGCTGGTCGATGGTGATGCCAAAGCCGGTCTCCTGGAACAGGTTATTGATGATGGTGGGCTGGGAGGTGCCCAAGACGGAAATGCCGTTGGCCCCGTTTTTATAGAAGCGGTTGCCCTCCACCCAGGGATTGGAAGCGCCGGCAATGAAGATCCCATCGTGGATGCTGCCCACAAAGCTGTTGTTGAGAATGCGCGGGGAGGCAGATTCCACCCAGAGGGCATAGCCGCGCCGCCCCTGGTTGCGCAGGGTAATTCCTCGCACTTCTGCGCCGGTCTCTGCCAGCAGAGCAACATTTTGTCGGCCTAGGGTCGGGCTCATGTAGGTACCGCCGCCGGTGATGAGATAGCCCTCTCCCAAGGTGGACTCGTCCCCACGCAAGGTGAGGCCGGCTTTCAGACGGATGGGGAAGGTTTCGCCGCTCTCCTCGCTATATACCCCGGGAAAAAGCTGAATGACGCTGCCAGCCTCAGCCCGCTGAATGGCATAAGTAATCGTCTTGAAGGGGTTATTGCGGGATCCATCCCCACGGGTATCGCTGCCGTTGGCTGCATCCACGAAAATGGCCGGGCGATTGTCCGGGAGCGGGGGAGCTTGAGGCAGGGTCTGCTCGCCGGTAATACCAGTGTCCAGGGAAGTTTGCGCCCAGCCGGGATCCAACTTTGCTGTCAGCAGTAAGGTGGTGCCAAGCATCAGAGAGGTTGCCAGCCGCGTCAGCATTGCAGAACGATGGCGCTGCGCCCGCAGGCCGGGCAGGACTGCTGTAGATTGGTGTTCGCCGGATTTCTGCAGACCAATAGGCAGTAAGGACAATAAGGAAGAGATCATGGTGGTTATCCTCACACCAGGCTGGGCTAGAGAAGAAAGGCCGAGGTTATCCTACCAAACTGAGCAGGCAGGGGCCTGCCCTATTCTCCAACTCTAAATACGGACTAACGCAGGCTTTTTTTGCAAGTCTAACACTAGCCCTAGAGTAACCTCCCTGCTTGCGCCATGACCTACAAAACCCTTGTCCCCGAACATCTGCCCCAAGAGCCGTCGCTGCTTGAATCCGGGATCCTGCTGTCTCCGGTCTCACCGTGGCAACCCCTGATTCATCTGCTGCTGTTGGGGATCCCGGCCTTCTTGCTGCTCTTGGGAAAGCTGATGGCTCAGCCGGTCTTGGGCTGGGGGGCGGTGCTGGCTTGGCTGGGCCTGGCGGGCTGGTGGGGGCGATCGCTTTGGGCTCAGATCGGACGCCGTCTTTGGCAGTGGCTGACCACTTGGCCTCAATTGGCCTGGGCGGGAGTGGCCCTCAGCTTGGCCCTGATGGGAGGGGTTGCCGGGAGCGGGCTGTTTTCTGCCTTGGGATCCCTGAGTTGGGAAGCAATTGGGGCTTTGGGAGAAGTGTTCGGGGCCACAGGCCAAATCTTGATTGCCATCCTGGCTGCCTACATTGCCTGGCGGCAGTACATCATCTCCCGCGATCTCACCATTCAGCAGAATATCATTACCCAGCAGCAGACCATCGACGCCTACTTTGAAGGCATTTCCAACCTGGTCTTGTCTCCCGATGGGCAGTTGGACGATTGGCCCCTGGAGCGGGCCATTGCTGCCGGGCGCACGGCTGCTTTGTTGAACGGGGTGGATCGCTTCGGCAAAGCCAAGATCCTGCGCTTTCTCTCCACCGCTAACCTGCTCAGCCCTCTGCGGCGAGACGAACACCTGGGCCGACCTATCCTGGATGGCAAGGGGGGCTACCAGCGGGATCGCCTGCACGGGATCCGAGTGGTCAACCTGGGCACGATGCTGGAGGGAGCCGACCTGCATGGCACCCTGTTGCGGGCGGTGGATTTCAGCGAAGCCAGCCTGGAGCGGGCCAACCTGAGCGGCTGCGATCTCAGCCACACCAATCTGTGCGGAGCTAACTTGCGGAATGCCGACCTGCGCGGGGCCGATCTCTACCGCGCTTTGCTGTTTGTGGGATCCCCTCAGACAGCTTCCCCTGCTCAGCCAGGGCAAAAGCCCGATTTCAAGACCGGGGCCTACACCGGAGCTATCGTGGCAGGGGCAGATTTCCGCCAGGCTCGCCGCCTTTCCCCCGAACAGCGGGCCTACCTGGTCACCTGGGGTGCCGAGCTGGATCCCGCGTCCGAACCTCCCCTCAACTCTCCTCAGCCGCGTTTGGATCCTGCCGACAAAACGGAGTCGTTTCCCCCACCTGCCCCAAGCCCTTGAGCGAGAATAAATCGATAAGCCTGGTTCAGGGCTTTTGCCGCCGATTCTTCGGCTATTGCAACTCGCCTCTCCCTTGGGGAGAAGGGCGATCCCTTTCAATTCTCAAACATGGCACGGTTGCTCACCAAGTTCTGGCTGCTGGAGCGCTATCTGTTTGGGGAGATGCTCACCCCGGTGCTGGCCGGTATTGCAGGGGGAACCCTGCTGCTGCTGGTGGGCCGACTGTTTACCCTGGCCGAGCGGCTGGTCGAGGGATCCGTCCCCCCCCTGACGGTGTTGCGCCTCTTGGTTTTGGATCTGCCGGAGATGGTGGTGCTGGGTATGCCCATTGCCGCCTTTTTTGCCACCATGCTCACCTTGGGCAAGCTGAGCGGCAACAGCGAGATCACCGCTATGCGGGCAGCCGGGATCCCGTTTAGCCGGATTTTCCGGCCCCTGCTGCTGGTGGGGTTGGCCATGAGCTTGAGCGCTTTTTTCATTAGCAACGTGCTGCTGCCGGCCAGTAAACAGCAAATCCGCCAGATCGATCAGCAAGCTTTGCTGGCCCAGGCCACCACCCCGGTGCAATACGATGTCTTTTTCAAAACCGAAGACAACCTCTGGTTCTTCATCCGCCAAGTGGATCCCCGGTTAAATACGATGCAAGATGTTACGATTTTGCGGGTGGATCCCTTGCCGGGAGGCAAATACCAGTTGGCGGAAGTGACCTTGGCCGCTCAGGCAGTGTGGAACGGACTGGAGTGGAGCCTCAGCGAAGGAGCGACCCACCTTTACGGCCCCACGGGTCTCAGCATTGCCGAGCAAACGTTTCATCGCAAGCCGCTGCAAGTTTCCCAGGATCTGGCTACCCTAATGCAGCCGCCGGTTCCCCCCAGCGAGTTGAGCTTGCCGGAGCTGGCGGAGCGGATTTCCCGTTTGGCCCGCTCCAATCTCAATACTCAGGCTCTGCGCACCGAGTTCCACATGCGCTTCTCCCTGCCCTTGGCCAGCTTTTTTGCCGTGCTGATTTCGCTCCCCCTGGGATCCAGCACTGCCCGGCGGGTGGGACGCTACGGGGGCGTCGTCTTCGGGATCCTGTTGGTGTTTGGCTACTACGTGGTTCTGAGCGTGTCTCGCAGCTTGGGAGAAGTGGGAGCCCTTCCCCCTTGGGCGGCAGCCTGGAGCTTCAACATCTTGTTCGGCGGCATCGGACTGGTGCTGCTGGCCCGTTTCCTGCGCTAGGGATCCACCCTAGAATCCGCCAGTCTCAGTTCTCAAGGATGTCTCGAAGAAGGCAGGGATCAACTTTCCTTTCTCTCTCCTCTCGCCTCGCGTAGCTCAGGTTTCCGTCCCCTTGCGGGGAAAAGGTAGGGATCAAC
>NZ_JANSIC010000209.1:0-4679 GCF_047461955.1 Synechococcus sp. R55.7 | reverse complement strand
CTGACAATGCGCTCTTCCGGTTGGTAGCTAAAGGCGAGGCGCAGGGCGTGCTCCCCTTGGCCATCGGCAAAGCAGTGGGTGCCCGGCAGGAAGGTGACCCCCAGGGCGCGAGTAGCCTGCAACAAGGTGCTGGCGCTTAGGGAAGGGGGCAGCTCACACCAGACGAAAAATCCACCCCCAGGGGCCTCCACCTTGACTTCGGGCGGAAAATATTGAGCGATGGCCTCCAGCATCACCTGGCACTTTTCTCGGTAGCGACGGGTGAGGAGTTGAATGTGGCTTTGCAGACGGCCCTCCCCGCAATAGCGGGCCACCACCCGGCCCAAAAAGGGCCCCAGGGATCCCTCGCTGCGAAACATCTCCAAGCGGCGGATGATCTCAGGGTGACCACAGGCCCAGCCCACCCGTACTCCCGGCACCACAATCTTGGAGAAGGTGCCCACATGAAGAACCCAGCCTTCCCGATCCAGCGCAGCCAAACTGGGCAAGGGATCCCCGGCAAAGCGCAGGTCGTAGTAGGCCTCGTCCTCCACCACCACCACACCGTACTCAGCTGCCAACTGCACCAATTTCTGCCGCCGTGGCCCAGAGAGGGTGCAGCCTTTGGGGTTTTGGAAGGTGGGAATGGTATAGACAAATCGGGGGCGGATCCCTTGGCGAGCCAGATCGCGCAGCACCTCTTCCAGGCGATCCACCACCATGCCTTCCCCATCCACCGGAATCGAGATCAGACGCGCTCCTGCCGCCGCAAAACGGCTGACAGCCCCCATGAAGGTGGGCCCTTCCACAATGACTACATCCCCCGGCTCCACGAAGACCTGAGGCAACAGGCCGAGGATCTGCCCAGAGCCATAGCCGATCAGTAGGTTTTCCGGCTGGGCCTCTACCCCTCTATCCCGCATCAACTGCAGCACCACGTTGATCAGCCCGGCAAACGTGCCGCCGTAATTGAGGGCATTGTCCCCATCCTCTGCCAACACCTCCGCCGTGGCCCGCGCCAAGTCGGCCTTGGGGAACAGACGCGGATCCGCCAGCCCAAAGGTAAAACTGGTAACCACTGGCACCGCCCCTGGGATCTCCGCCCCGAAAGGAGAAGGGATCACAGCCTGAGCCCGTTGGGCAAAAAGGGTTTGCAACAAGGGCCGCGAAGTGCTACGCGGTGCCGATGCGGACGAGGTCTGGGTCATGGCAAGCAAGAGAAAGAATACCTTAGGCCAATGCCTGCCACGATAACAAGAAAGAACTGCCCAGGAGTAGGGATCCCAAAACCCGCCGCCAGCTCCGGTAGGGGATCTCAGCCAAGACGCCGCCGGCGCTCAGGCATAGGAAGGGGAGCACCACCAAACCCCAGCGAGCACTTTGCTGCAGGGTGTTCACTTGGGGATCCCAAAACCATGTCGCCAGCGCCCCCATCCAGAGGACATGGCCCAAACCGGCCAAGCTGAGCAGGGCTTGCTGCCGTTCTGCCCAGGGCCAGCCCAACCGCACCAAGCTCAACCCCAAGGGCAGCATCAAAGTAGCCAAAACGGCCAAGCCACCTTGGGAGCTGAGAGGATAGGGAATCACCTCAGCAGAGGTAGCCGGCAAATTAAACCGTCCCAGCCAGGAAAGCCCCATCACCAGCAGCAGCAAAAGCAGTCCTGATATTCCGAGCCGCTGACGCGAACGCAACGGTTGCCGTGGCCACTGCTGGCTCGTCCACAGCCCCGCCCAGAGCAGAGCCAAGGGCCAAACCTTATAAGACAGGGCACAAGCTAAGGCCAGACCCCACCAGCGCAAGGTGGATCCCGGCCCAACACCACAACTGCAAAGCAAAACCAGGCTGCCCAAAATCTCGCTGCCTGGCTCCAACCCTTGGGTCAACACCCAGGGGCTGAGTCCCCATAGACCGGCACTCCAGAAGTTGCCCCAGCTCCAGCACAACAGCAGAATGGCCAAGCAGGCCATAGCTGAGAAGATGTGCAGGATCCCTTCAGCCGAGATCCCGGTTCCCTGAGCCAGCCAGGGCAGTAGCCTGTCGGCAAAAGCGCTCCGCACCACTGACGCGAACGAGTGGTAGAGAGGCAGTTCCGGTTGGACAAAAGTCAGGGATCCCTCAGAACTGCTCACCGGCAAAACGCGCCACCACTGCAGAGGAGCCGGTTGCCCCCAAGAGCGGAGTCGCTGCCCCAAAAGAAGGCCCATCCCTCCCCATAGCAGCCAGTGGCCCATGAAACCAAAACCAACCAAACGCCGACGGCGATGGTTGTCCCTGTTGGAGGAGCTCAGGCGGGGAAATGAGCCGCGGGGCAGCCGCTTGCCCGGGCGGGGTGTGGCGGGGGGAAACTTCATGGGTAAACCCTAGCCTGTTCGCATGAGCAGTGCAGAACACTATCCCTACACGGGGTGGGCCCTCGACCGGCAGCAGAACATCCAACGCCCTCTACTCTTGGCCGGTTGGGGAGAAAAAGTGCCCCTTCGTTACTTCCAAAAGAGAATCTCCCCGCGTGACATACTCCCGCACTCATGCTGACGCAAAGCGCTCCGCGCCGCTAGAGAGAAGGTCTAGTCAACTCTAGATCGCCCGTCAAGGGGCAACCCGACTGTTGCCAGCGGCGGATGGCCTGGGCAGTGAGTCCATTCGTTACATCGCGAATGGGGATCCCCGATCCGGTTACCTGCAGACGCACCAACCGCCAGGGATCCCCAGGAGCAGCCCGCAGGACATAAGCCTCGTAGGCCAGTTGCAGGGTTTCGCTGCGCCGACCGGCCAAGGAGTTGCCCTCCTTTTGGGGGTGTTGGGGCAAGACCAAGCGGCGCTCCAGCGTGGTGAAATACAGCCGAAAAGCTTCTGGCGAAACAGCAGTTGCGGTGTCCGGCAAAACCGGAGCCAGCTCCTGTTGGCGTAAGCGGGCCGGAGACCCTGGAGAGAGCATTTCAACCTCCGGCTTCCCCACCAGCACAACCTGAAACTCAGAGCGGGAGCGGCTCAAGGCCAGATTGAGAAACAAAGGCAACTGCTCCGTTAGAGCCTCAGCCCAAACCTGAGGAGCAGCCAGGCAAGTTTCCCCTCTTGCCGGAACGAAATGCTCCGCACCCCTAACGCGCCCAGGAGTGCTGACCAGGCCCAAAACCACCGACAAACCGACTCCTAGCCAACATCTCCTGCCGGATCCAGCCGGCCTTTTTTCAGGGATCCACTGCACAAGCCTACGGCGTCGTTGCATTACAGAACTACCCCAATAACATCGGGCATCTCCCCACACCCTCACCCGGCAGCATCCCATGAGGCTTGGAAGCGCCGCAAGGCGGCCACGGGATCGGGAGAAGCGGTGATGGGGCGGCCCACCACCAAATAATCGGCTCCTGCCCGCAGAGCTTCGTCGGGCGTGCAGATGCGCTGTTGATCCTCCTCTCCATCCCCCGCCTTGGCTTGGCCCAGACGGATCCCAGGAGTAACCAGCAAAACCTCCGGCCCCAAAGCTTGGCGCAACCGCGAGACCTCCTGAGGAGAGCAAACCAGTCCAGTAAAGCCTTGAGCTTGAGCCAGCCGGGCCAAATGCAACACATAGTCGGCGGGATCCATCTCGATGCCCAGTTCCTGTCGCACCTGCGGGGGGCTGATGCTGGTTAAGAGGGTAACCGCCAATAGTCGACAAGAACTGCCCTGGGCGGCTGCCACGGCTGCCCGCAACATGGCACTGCCGCCGGCAGCATGGACGGTGAGCAGATCCACTCCATAGCTGACGGCCACCGCCGTGGCCCTCCCCACGGTGTGGGGAATGTCGTGCAGCTTCAAATCCAGAAAAATGCGCTTGCCCCTTTCCTTGAGAGCCTGCAGAATGGGAAAACCCGCAGCAGTGAACAACTCCAGGCCCACCTTCCACCACAGCACCTGCGGCAAAGAGTCCACCCACTTCAAAGCCTGCTCTTGAGAAGAGGTATCCAGCGCAACAATCAGGCGGTCACCCTTCATCGGGGCTCATTCCGGGGCTCATAGTGGGGACAGCCCTCACAGGGGCCGCAGGGGTTGACGGCGCAGCGCAACTCTGGAGAATGGGCATTGTAGCGGCAGGTGGGATCCCCGATGTATTCTGGCGGCGAAGCCACGTAAGTGTAAACAACCACACCCCCAAATCCTATCGGGCTGACGAAGAAACGACTGGTGGTGAAAGATTCGCCAGAAGGGTTGAGGGTTTCCTCAAAGGGTTCTGGCTCAGGCTCCAGCTCCACTTCCTCCTCCAGATTCCAGAGGGCTTCCCACTGCCTAAGGGTTTCCTGTAAAGGCACAGCCAAGTGCTCTGCCAGCTCCATCAGGGCAGTCTCCAAAGAGGCCAAACTTTCTTCGGCCACTTGGGCAAAGGCTGCAACCCATTCCTCCAAAAGTTTCTCAAAATCCATGCAGCAGCGACCTAGAGGCTCCTTCTTCACCTTACCGCCAGCCTGGGCAACCTTTAACTTCCTCCCCGGCAAACGGCATCCACTAGAGCTTGATTCACCAATGGAAACAGCTCCGCCAGTTCTTCTGTGGATAGGTTTCCGGTACAGACATTGGCGCGAATATGCCACTCTGCCCACATTTGCGCCGAAGGAGCAGCAGGATCCCGGCCCTCCTCAGAACCTGAACCGCCCACAGGTACCCGAGGGAGGCTGCGTCCCGACCCAAGGTTCAGTTGCAGTACGCTGTCACGGTTGATGCC
>NZ_JANSIC010000208.1:0-4729 GCF_047461955.1 Synechococcus sp. R55.7 | reverse complement strand
TGCCGCCCAAACGCTTCGCGCCGCTGCCGCGACCCCTCTCCCAGGGGGAAAAGGATTGGTCTGCTGGCTTGACTTCCCAGAGGTGCCTAGGATTCGGAACACCTGTGCGCCGAGAAAGAAATTCTTAAAAAGCCTTCGCCAGCCACAAAACCGCATTTAGGATTGGCTTCGAGGAATAGTCAGCGAGTAACCTGCGTCTTTGTTTCCAGATGGCCCGATACCAAGCCGGCTAGGCTTTTTTAGCCCAGCCTCTTTTTCAGTGCAGATGCTCGAGCCGTCAGCCCAGTCTTTGCTATGCCTTCAACTGCAATGGATTCTTCGATCTTTCATCAATCCCAACCTTCTTCCCAGCGGAATCCTGTGCTCTCAGACAAGCTTTCCCTGCGTATGGGACAAGCCCTACTGGGGTTAGCATTGGCCACTTGGCTGCTGATGGGGTTAGGCAGTGCCACCCGCGTCATGAATGCTGGGCTGTCCTGTCCAGATTGGCCCCTTTGCTACGGGGCAATTGTGCCCAGCCAGCAGATGAACCTACAGGTCTTTTTGGAATGGTTTCACCGCATGGTGGCTTCTGGGGTAGGCTTGGCTACGCTGGTTCTGATGGGGTTTGCTTGGCTGAAGCGTCAGGCATTGCCCACTTGGCTGCCCTGGGGTTTGAGCTGGGCTTTTGTTCTGGTCTTGATGCAAGGGATCCTGGGTGGGCTGACGGTCACGGAGCTGCTGCGCTTTGATATTGTGACGGCCCACTTGGGCACGGGCCTGCTGTTTTTTGCCACTTTGCTCACCCTGGGATTACTGATCTGGACAAGAGCCGGTTCTAAGGACTCCATCCTGCCGCTGCGACTGGGTGAAGGGCCATTTTCCGTCGGCTACTTGCCTTGGCTGGGCTTGGGGGCGGTGCTGCTGGTGTATGTCCAGAGCCTTCTGGGCGCCTTGGTGGCCTCCCAATGGGCTTTGCATCAATGCTTTGCTGCCGGCGAGCTGTGCTGGGTGATGAATAGCCACTTGCTGGGGGTTGCTCCGGCCACCCTTGGGGTGTTGGCGGTAGCGGTGGCCACCGGGCTGCGGCGCAAGCGGATCCCCCGCCTTCTCAAGTTCTTGGGCCATGGGTCTGTTGGCCTGCTGTTGGCCCAGGTGGGGATCGGTGTTTTGACCTATCATTACCGGCTGCAGGTAGAACCCCTAACGGTGGCCCATCAGATGATGGGGGCAGCTTTGCTGGCCTGTCTGCTGGGTTTTACGGTGCTGGCCTGGCGAATGCGAACCCAGGGGGAAGAAGGCCAGTGGATGGCCATGACCGCAGAAATGACCGGTGAGTGAATTTCATGCAAGATAGCGTTTTAGTCGACCGTCAGGCTTCCTACCAGAACCCGATGGGGGGGATCCCCTCTGAGCAGAGCCCATGTGCTCTGGGGTGCGAGCGCCAGGCGCTTGTCCAGGTTTTGCGCAGCTACAGCCAGTTGGTGAAGCCCAAGATCATCGCCCTCTTGCTGATGACGACGGCTGGGGCCATGTGGATGGCAGGCAACACCGACCTGTTCAGGTTTTTCATCACCCTTTTGGGGGGAGGAATGGCGGCGGCGGCAGCCAACGTCATCAACATGGTGTATGACGCCGATATCGATCGGATGATGGAGCGAACCCGCCATCGTCCCCTGCCTTCCGGTCGAATCCGGGCGCGGGATGCTCTGATTTTTTCGGGGATCCTGGCTTTGGCTGCCTTTGGGTTGTTGGCTATTTTCACCAACCTGCTGGCTGCCGGTTTGGCCATGTCGGGGATCCTGGTGTATGTGGGGGTCTATACCCACTGGCTGAAGCGTTCCAGCACGCAAAATATTGTCATCGGTGGAGCGGCAGGAGCGATCCCACCTTTGGTGGGCTGGGCAGCAACCACAGGCGAGCTCAGCTGGGCCGCGTGGGTGATGTTCGCCATCATCTTTTTGTGGACTCCACCCCACTTCTGGGCTTTGGCCATTCTGAAGCGGGAAGACTATGCCCGTGCCGGGGTGCCGATGCTGCCGGTGGTAGCGGGCGAAAGACTCACTGCCGCACAGATTTTGCTCTACGCGCTGCTGATGGTTCCGGTCAGCCTGTTGCTGGTTTACCCCTTAGGGATGCTGGGATCCTTTTATCTGAGCGCGGCGGCGCTGCTGGGATCCCTCTTGGTTTGGAAGGCGGTGCAGTTGCTGCAGGATCCCTGCGACCGAGATCGGGCGGCCTCGCTCTTCACGTTTGCCAACCTGTATCTGCTGCTGTTGTGCGGGGCCATGGGTCTGGATAGGTGGTCGTTAACCCACATCCTCTGGAGCCAGGCCACTGCGTCCCTCCAAGGGATTTACACCACCCTCATAGCGCTGGCCAGCTGACTTGCGCGAATGGGGGATCCCTGGGTTGATAACCCCCGTTGGCCAGCCGGTTTTTCCTCAAAATTGCGGTCCATTCTCAGAGAGTGACACTCCATACCGTGCAGGGTAGAATGAGCTAATCATTAGCCAAGCAAGACACACCCGGCCATGACCAATGAGGAAATTGAGACGCGGTTTGTCCAGTTGGCCGAAGCTGTGACCAGGGTGGCCAATACAGTTGCCCAGGTTACCGATGCTCAGCTTGCCTTGCAGACCCTTTCAGGGCGTCTCGCCGAAGTCGTCCTGGAGTTAAGGCAGGAAGTGCGAGAATTGCGGCAGGAGCTGAGAGAATTGAGGCAGCGGCAGGCTGAATCGGATCAACGCTTTGAGGTTCTCCTTCAGGAAATCCGCTTCTTAATCCGCCGTCAGGGAGAGGGGCAAGCGTGAGTTGGGAAATCGCCTGGTGGAAGCTCCTGAGATAGGTCAGGATCCTCTCCGTGGAAAGGGTGAAAACAGCGGAGGATCCCTTGCTGCCTAAGGTTTGCTCCCAAGCAGAATACTTTCATTATTTCAAACAGCAATGAAACGGCTTGCTGCGTCGATCCCTAACTCCCCTCTCCCAGGGGGAGAGAAGCCGGAGGTGAGGGAAGGCCGCCTTACAGGAGAGGAGTTGGGGGTAGATTTTGCCGAGCCTTTGTGGACACTTAAGAAGCCCAGAAGCCTTGCTGGATAGGACTGTCTGGGCTTGGGGAGATGTTGCTGAACCGTTTCGCAACGCATAGTCACTTATCTCACCGTCAAGGTGAAACAAACAACCGCTTGCTTCCTGCTAAGGCCTCCGGCCCGCTAGCGCAAGCAGTAGAAATAGATGGTAATAGAAGCCACGACTGCTATCGGCCCTCTGGGGATGGAGCTTAGCGGACTTGAACCGCTGACCCCTTCAATGCCATTGAAGTGCTCTACCAACTGAGCTAAAGCCCCAATCACTTGGCTTCGAGCCAGAATCCCGCTCAAGGATCCTACCCTCTACTCCAGCTTACACTGGCAACCTGCAGAAGATGCCTCAGCGGTAAAAAACGCTGGAACCTGATCGTAAATAAGTGGAGGATCCTTGTCAATAGCTTGGATGGCTCAACCGAGATGAGGAGTTTGCTTGGTTCTCAGCCTTTTGGTGTCAGACGTTGCGAGAAGCCCGCGGGGTGGTAGAACGGAGTCAGTGGCAATTGAGGGGCCTGTGACACAAGAAACTCAGCTTAACCGCATTTTGGCGGCTTCTTTGCTGGTCGTCTGCCTTATTGCGGCCATTGTCGGGGGCACGCGCCCTGCCCCAGAGCCTACCCGAGGCGGGGTTGGCCTAGAGGCTGCACGGGGGGCGGAGCGCATCGAGGTGGTCACCCTGGAAGGAACGATAGGCGGCCCAGGGGGTTCGACTTTGGTAGGCCTGCCCACTTCTCCTGTGGAACAGTTGCGGGAGGCAGCACGGGATCCCTCTGTCAAGGCTGTATTGCTGCGCATCAACAGTCCCGGCGGAGCTGTGGGATCCAGCCAGGAACTCTACCGTGCCGTAACTGCTCTGCACGAGGCGGACAAGCCGGTGATCGCTATCCTAGAAAACATTGCTGCCAGTGGGGGGTACTACGTGGCCAGCGCTGCCGACAAAATCTATGCCAACCCTGGCACCCTGACCGGCAGCATAGGGGTTATCATCAGCGGCCTCAGCTTTGGTAAGTTGCTGGAGAACTACGGCATAGAGCCGCAGACCTTCAAAACCGGCGAGTACAAAGACCTTCTCTCTCCTTTCCGCAGTGCCACTCCTCAAGAGCAGCGCCTTCTGCAAAACTTGGTGGAGGATACCCTCGAGCAGTTCATTCGCGATGTGGCCCAAGGACGCCAGCACTTGCCAGAAAAGGCAGATGAGGTGCTGGAAGCAGAGATGATCGCGCGACGGCAGAGCTTGGATGAAGACCGGGTGCGACAATTGGCCGATGGACGCATCTTCACCGGGGCGCAAGCTGTGGAGGTGGGCTTGGTGGATGCTTTGGGGGGCTACACCGAAGCGGTGGAGGATCTGCGGCGCATGACCGGGGATCCCTCTTTGTCGCCGGCGGGTGAGGGAGAGGGCTTCCAACGAGTACTGCGACGCCTGTTAAGCCAAGGACTGTCCTCGCAAAGGCAAGCCGCTTGGCTGGGCCGGCTGTTGGAGAGCAACGAGGCTGTTGGGATCCCAGACGTGCCGTTGCTGTGGATGGCGCCGGAGTGGACTTTGCGCTAAACCTAAATCTAATCAGGACGGGTTTTGGGTGTGGGGGGTGAACGGTGAATCGAGAACCGGTCGCGCCGGCGGCGCAGGGCACTTTGAGAGCAGCTGCTCTGGGAGTGCAGGG
>NZ_JANSIC010000207.1:0-4730 GCF_047461955.1 Synechococcus sp. R55.7 | reverse complement strand
ACTTTCGCAAGACTACATCATCCCCTTAGGTGCAGAGCCAGCCGCCGGCTTGGGCTCAGGCTTTTCCACCACAATCGCTTCGGTTGTGAGGTACATTCCGGCTATGGAAGCCGCGTTTTGCAGCGCTGAGCGCACCACTTTGGCCGGATCGACGATCCCCTGGGCAAACATATCCACATAGGTTCCGCTCAGGGCATCGAAGCCAAAGGGCATCTCCTTCTCCAAAACCTTTTCCACCACCACTGACCCTTCCAGACCGGCATTGTGGGCAATCTGAAAGAGAGGGGCCTGCAAGGCTCGGTAAACAATTTCTGCCCCCACCTGTTCTTCGGCATTCAACTTGGCCTTGAAAGCCGGGATCCCTTTGGAGAGGTGCAATAGCGTCGCCCCGCCGCCAGGGACGATCCCTTCTTCCACCGCAGCTCGGGTGGCATTCAGGGCATCCTCAATGCGCAGCTTGCGATCTTTGAGTTCTGTTTCAGTGGCAGCCCCCACTTTGATCACCGCCACTCCCCCGGCTAACTTGGCGATGCGTTCTTGCAGTTTCTCGCGGTCGTACTCGGAATCGGTGGTTTCCAGTTGCTTGCGAATTTGAGCCACCCGCTTTTCCACCGCCGCTTTGGTGCTGCCATCGGTCACAATGGTGGTCTTGTCTTTGGTGACGGTGATCTTGCGGGCCACCCCCATCATGTCCAGGGTGACCTTATCCAGCTTGATGCCAACATCCTCAGAGATGAGCTGCCCGCCGGTGAGAATGGCGATATCTTCCAGCATGGCTTTGCGCCGATCCCCAAAAGCCGGAGCCTTGACCGCCACCGCATTGAGTACCCCCCGCAGGCGGTTCACCACCAATGTGGCCAGAGCCTCTCCCTCCACATCCTCCGCAATGACCAGAAGAGGCCGACCCTCGCGGGCCACCCGCTCTAGGATGGGCACCAGATCTTGCAGGCTGGAGATCTTGTTGCTGGTAATCAGCAGATAAGCATTCTCATACTCGGCCACCATCCGCTCCGAGTCGGTGACGAAATAGGGGGAAATGTAGCCGCGGTCAAACTGCATCCCCTCCACCACGTCCAACTCGGTTTCCAGCGACTTGGATTCTTCGACCGTGATCACCCCATCTCGCCCTACAGCATCCATGGCCTTGGCGATCATCTCTCCCACTTCGCTGTCATTGCCAGCAGAGATAGTGGCTACTTCGGCGATGGTTTTACGGCCTTCCACAGGCTTGGCATGAGCTGCAATTTGCTCCACCAAGTAGGCAGTGGTCTTTTCAATGCCGCGCCGCAGAGCCACAGGGTTGGCGCCCGCCGAGATGTTTTTGAGCCCTTCCCGCACCATGCTTTGGGCCAGGATGGTGGCTGTGGTGGTACCATCTCCGGCCACATCGTTGGTCTTAGAGGCCACTTCCCGCATCAACTGGGCGCCTGTGTTCTCCAAAGGATCGGCCAACTCAATTTCCTTGGCAATCGTGACCCCGTCGTTGACGATTTGGGGGGCACCAAACTTCTTCTCCAAGACCACGTTGCGTCCTTTGGGGCCAATCGTAACCTTGATTGCATCCGCCAGTTGGTTGATGCCCTGCTCCAATGCCTTGCGGGCCTCTTCTCTAAACAGAATCCGCTTTGCCATAGAATCCGCGATCCTCGTAAGTCTGACTGGGCTCCTACTTTGGGTACTGCCAGGCGGAGTGGGGTTCCCAGGAATCCTCCGGCTCGGCTAGCAGGGAGTTAGCACTCTAAACTCCCGAGTGCCAATCTAGCTCAAAGACGGGAGCCTGAGCAAGATGGGCAGATCCGGAGTCACGTTTTGGCTGACAGGGGGGAGAGGGCTAGGAGTTGCCGCCGATCAGGATGTCGGGAAACTGGGCCTGGGCTTCGCTGATGGGGCGGTTGCGCCCGCCGTTTTGCCAGTAGTTGATGAGTTCGGTGGCTCGGTTAAGCAGCTCGATGCGATCCACTTCGCTGATCCAAGTTTTGCTTTCCAGCTCAGCCTTAAGCTGCTCCCAAGCGTCATCCCGCGGCCAGAAAAAGTAGTGGGTGAGGGGGCTGCGGTTTTTGGCCACCACCTGATCGACGGCAATAGCCAAATCGTTTTCCAACCAGAGGGCTTTTAGGGCGAACTTCGGCAAGGCTCTCTTCTCCTTTGGGCTACTCAACGGACGATCCGATCCTAACCAGGCAGCCTTTCATTCTGACATATGTCCTGTCCATCGGCGGGCCGAGAGCCGGAAGATGGATACGGGCTCAGCCCTGTCTGGGGGCAAAGGGCCCTAGATCACAGAGGGCTGTTTCCCCTTTCAGTACCAAGTCCCGCAGGATGGCGGCGCTGATCGGGGCCAGCAACACTCCATTGCGATAATGGCCGGTGGCAATGAGCAGATTGGCGTAGCCAGGAGCCCAACCCAGGATGGGGGCGCGCTGTCCCACTGGTCGAGGCCGATGGCCGGCCCAATGATCCAACAAAGTTGCTTCGGCCAAAGCCGGGCAGAGTCGGATGGCGCGGGCCAGCAGATCTTGTAGCGCCAGCAGCGTCGGCTCGGGATGAGGGGCCTGAAATTCCACTGTTGCCCCCACCCACAGGGATCCATCCCCCAAAGGAACCAGATGCAGATCCGCGTCGGTGACCACGGGCCCCAGGGGGATCCCGGGGGCTTTGACCCGCAGGGCCTGACCTTTGACCGCTTGCAGCGGCACCTGCAGCCCCAGCTCTTTGGCCAGAGGAGAGCTGCCCAGACCTGCCGCCAGGATGACGTGCCCTGCCGAGAGGGTGAGAGCGGGCGTGTAAACCGTTTGCAGGCGAAAGGGGGGATCCGAGCTGCGCTGAATCTTCTGGACAGGCTGGTGGAAGAAAAAGCGGGATCCCTTGCGTTGGGCTGCTTCCAAGAGAGCCTGGGTTAGGAGCTTGGGTTGGACTTGTCGATCCTGGGGAGAGTAGATGGCCGCCGCCAGGTCGCTGCGCAGGCCGGGCTGCAGGGATCCCACTTCGGCAGGGCTGAGCAGATCTAGGCGGTAACCTGCTTGTCGGCGGGCCGCCAGGGTCTCTTGCCAAGCTTCCACTTCCTCCTCCCTGAGGAGTTTGAGAATGCCGCGCCGATTGACGGGCAAACTCCGGCCCAGGTCTTCCTCCAGCCGCGCGATTAGGGGATCGAACAGCTCCAGGCTTTTCAGGCGAAGCTGAACCGTCTCCCCACCCGCTTGCCGACTGGAAATGCCCACCAATACCCCCAGAGCTGCCCCTGTCGAGCCGGCGGCAGGATCCCCGGCATCGATCCCAACCACCGATAGGCCAGCCGCAGACAATTCGTAGGCGATGGCACAGCCCACCACTCCACAGCCAATCACCAACGCATCACAGTTCAACAGCCCGACCCTCAATGGAGATGCTTTTCGTAGTGATACTCCACAGAGTTGCTGCGATCGTGCAATTCACGAATTTCCGGCAGACGCACATAGCCGAGCCGCTCATAAACCCGATGAGCCGTCGTGAAGCGAGTATCTGTCCACAGATGCAGAGAGTCCGCCTGCTGCTGCCGAGCCGCAAATTCGGCCTGTTCAATCAAACGCCGACCCAAACCCCGACCGCGCACTGCGGGCAGGGTGTAGAGTTTTTTCAGCTCCATGCGCCCAGGGATCCCATCGGGCACAAGGCCGACACAGCCGACCACTTGATCCTGATGCTGCGCCACCCAAAGGGATCCCCCCATCTCCGCGAAAGCTGTGGCAGGCTGAAGCAACTCCGGCACTTCTTCGATATCCAATACACAGCCTGGATACTCCGCAAAGACCACCTGCAAAATGTGGAGCAGAGCTGCACTATCCGAATTTTCAGCAGGACGGATATCGATCTGCATCGAGCAGCGAAGAAAAAGAAATCATCGTTAAGTAAAGCTTTCTCGATTGTACCTGGGCTTGCTCGAGGACTCTGTTTTCTCTGTTTCTCAGGGAGCAGAGGATCCCTGAGGTGAGCAGCTAAGATCGCTAGCATCCCCAACCCCATCTGCCCATGGATACTGAACTGCTGGTTCCCGACGTCGCCGATCTCGTAACAGAGGATGATACCCCGGTGGATAACTTTGCCTCGGAAAAACAGCAGCGCCTCCTGACTGGAGCTCTCTACAGCGCTTTGCGCGGCAAAACCTTTTTAGCAGCGGCAAATGTAGGCATCTACACCGCCATCGGTCGGCCCCCGATTGTGCCGGATGTTTTTCTCAGCCTGGACGTCACGGTGCCGGAGCAATGGTGGGAGAAGCAAAACCGTTGCTACCTGCTCTGGCAATTTGACAAGCCGCCGGATGTGGTGATCGAGATCGTCTCCAACCGCGAAGGCGACGAGCTGGAAGGCAAGCTGAGCCGTTATGAGCAGATGCGAGTTAGCTACTACGCGGTCTTCGATCCCAATCATGAGCTGGGGCCAGAGGAGTTGCGCATTTTCGAACTGCGGGGCCGCCACTACGCGGAAATGACCGAGACCTGGCTAGAACAGGTGGGGCTGGGCCTGACGGTGTGGGAAGGCGTTTTTGAGGGGAAACAAGCTCGCTGGCTGCGCTGGTGTGATGCCCAAGGGCAGTTGCTGCTGACCGGCGATGAACGGGCTGAGTTGGAGCGGGAACGGGCCGAGCAAGAACGCCAAAGGGCGGAGCGAGAACATCAACGGGCGGAGCGTCTGGCGGCAAGATTGCGGGCTTTGGGTGAGGATCCCGATTTGGAGAGCTGAAGCCCAGGGATCCC
>NZ_JANSIC010000206.1:0-4747 GCF_047461955.1 Synechococcus sp. R55.7 | reverse complement strand
AGGACATCCTGGGCAAAGCTAGAGGGGGCGATGTCTGTCGAACCAGCGCATCAGCATTGCAGCCAAGCGTTCGGGGTTGTGGCGCACCAAGCCGGTCTCTGGATCCTCTTGCATGACGTTAGCCAAAACGGCACGGCAGCCCAGGTAAGCCAGTTTGTCGGGATCCAGCACCACAAACTCAGAACCGCTGCGGCGGTAATGCTCCAAAGCGCGCGGGGAGGGTGGCTCCCGCTGCACCAGCACGCCGTCAAATAGGCGCACTCCTGCCACCCGATCCAAAGCCATGACGTGATCCCCAACGGTATAGCCGTCGGTTTCCCCCGGCTCGGTCATGATGTTGCAGACGTAGATGTGGGGGGCCATATTTTTGGCCAGAGCTTCCACAATTTCCGGCACCAACAGGTTGGGAATGATGCTGGTGTAGAGGCTACCCGGCCCCAGCACCACAAACTCTGCCGCCTCAATAGCCTCGATGACCTCTGGCAAGGCCGGAGGGCTGGGAGGGTCGCAGCCGATTCGGCAAATGCGTCCTCCGGCTTTGGCAATGTTGGACTCTCCCACCACGCGGCGGCCATCGCTCAGCTCCGCCCAGAGGGTAACATCCGCCAGGGTGGCCGGCAGCACCCGCCCCTGAATGGCCAAGACTTGTGAGGTGGCAGTGATGGCCCGAATCAAGTCGCCGCCGGTTACCGCGGTGAGGGCAGTGATGAACAAATTGCCGAAGCTGTGGCCGCTCAACCCTTCCCCCGACTGGAAGCGATATTGAAACAGCTCGGTGAGCAGCTTTTCTTCGTTGGCCAGAGCAGTGAGGCAGTTGCGGATATCGCCGGGGGGCAAAACGCCGATCTCCCGCCGCAGACGCCCTGAGGATCCCCCGTCATCGGCCACCGTGACAATGGCTGTGATGTTGGAGCTGTAGCGCTTCAGACCCCGCAGCAGGTTGGAGAGGCCGGTGCCGCCCCCCAGTACCACAATGCGGGGACCACGGCTGAGACGCCGCCGCGACAACAGCTTATCCACCAGCGCTTCATCTCCCTCGGGGATCAGCACATCCTCGATGGAGCGCATGGCGCTGCGAAACCCCAGCACCACCATCACCAGCCCGATCCCGGTCACCAGGGGGCCACTGATGTTGTTCGGGATCCAAGTGGTGATCAGGCGCAGGGTGATGTCGATCAGCCGCTTCAGGCGAAAGATGGGGGTCAACTCCGTCCAGATGGCAATGCCCAGCACCATCAGCAGCACGCCCCCAACCGCCAGGCTCAGCCAGCGTTTGACGGCTAAACCGGGAAAGAGCCATTTCCAGCCACTTCCCGGCCAAGCAGCCTTGCGGCGGCGAATGCCCCAAGCGGCGGACTTGTTGCTGGGCACAGGCTTAGGCATGGGAAGGTGCAGGAACGCCGGCCAAAGGGATCCTAACCTGTTGCTGGGCAACGCCGGCTTCGCCGGGCGCCGGGCCAAAGCGGGCTTCCAGCTCCCGCTGAGAGTCGAGCAGATGGCGATGCTGAACCTGAACATTCAGGTCGGGAAGAACGTGGTTGCCGGCAGGGACAGTCCAAGGCTGCAAATCCTGGGCCAGGCGCTCCACCAGGGCCACCGAGCGGTGCTGACCGCCGGTACAGCCGATAGCCAAAGTCAGGTGGGGGCGACGCTCTGCGCGGTAGTGGGGCCAAAACGCTTTGATCAGGGACAAGATGTGCTGGTAGGTGGATTGTGTGATGGGATCCGCAAACAAGAACTCCTGCAGCAGGGGATCCTGCCCAGTGAGGCGACGCAGATGGGGCTGAAAGAAGGGGTTGGGCAAAAAACGCACATCAAATAGCAAGTTGGCATCGGGGGGAACGCCGTACTTGAAACCGAAGCTGACCAGCCTTAGGTTGAGGGGCTGGGGGATCCCTTGCACCAAAGCTTGCAATTGCTGCCGCAGTTGCTGGGCATTGAGGTCGGAGGTATCCAACCAGTGGGTGCAGCGTTCCCGCACCGGGGCCAGAGCCAGCCGCTCTTGCTCAATGGCCTCCCACAAACCGGCAGCTTCCCCGTAGGGATGGGGACGGCGGTGGGCGCTGAGACGGTTGAGCAACACTGGGGAGCGGGCCTCCAAGAATAGGAAAGGGATCCCTTGCGATTGCACCCAAGCAGCCAGGGTGGGAACTTGATCCCGGTACTCCTGGGCGTGGAGATTCAAGCTGATGGCCAAAGCAGCGTGATGGGTCCGCATCGCCTCAACCAAGGGGATCACCTGGGCAGGCGGGATCCCTTCTAGGCCGGTGTACCCCAGTTGTTCCAACTGCTGGATGGCCAAGGTTTTCCCGGATCCCGTCAGGCCGGCAATGACCAAAACGGGGGTCGCGACTGACATGGGTTTATCCTGCATGGAGCTTATTCTAGGGCGAGGGGCGGCCAAAACAAGTGCTGCAAGGGAGGGATCCCTGCCGGCTCAGCCATACAGGGCGCCCAGAAACCATCCTCTCAGGCCGGCGAGGCTTTTGTAGCTTTTTTATCCGTTTTCTCGGCCGGTGCAGCCGATCCCAGAAGAGGAGCGCTGGGGCAGAGATCCGCCAAAAAACATTGCTGGCACAGAGGCCTGCGGGCAGTGCAGATGGCCCGCCCGTGGTCGATCAGACGGATAGACCAGTTCTCCCAATCCGCCTGCGGCAACAACTGCATCAGATCCTTTTCGATGCGCACGGGATCCTCGTGCTCAGTGAGGCCGAGGCGGCGGCTGAGGCGCTTGACATGGGTATCGACGGTAACCCCGGCATGGATGCCAAAAGCATGAGCCAACACCACATTGGCCGTCTTGCGGGCTACGCCGGGTAGGGTGAGCAGCTCCGGCATGGTGCGGGGCACTTGGCCACCGAAATGGCTTAAGATCCTGCGGCAGGCTTCCTGAATGTGTTTGGCCTTGTTGCGATAGAAGCCGGTGGAATGGATGAGAGCCTCGATCTCCTCTCGCGGCGCTGTCGCCAGGGCCTGGGCATCCGGGAAGCGACGAAACAGCTCCGGCGTTACCTGATTCACCCGCTCATCCGTACACTGAGCGGAGAGGATGGTTGCCACCAAGAGCTGCAGCGGCGTCTGGTAGTGGAGGGCACAGGTGGAGTTGGGGTAGTGGCGCTTCAGCCGAAGCAGGATCTCCAAAGCTCGCTGGCGCAGGGCCCGTTTGCTGGCCATCTTCCCCTAGCCTGACCCGGTGACAATGGCGAGGGTGTCTTTGAAGATCAGCACCACCCCCAATCCCAGTAACAACACCAAGCCCGTCTGCATCACCCGCTCCTCCAGATGCTTGGGCAGCCGTTTGCCGCGAATCGCCTCCAGGATCAAAAAGGCAATGTGTCCCCCGTCCAAGGCGGGCAGGGGCAACAGGTTGAGAAAGGCCAGGTTAATGCTAATCAAAGCGGTGAAATTAAACAGGCTGGCGGCGTCATCGCGGGCCAGATCCGCCCCAATCTTGACGATCCCCACCGGGCCGGAGACCTGAGCAGCCGTGCTTTGGAAATTCTGAACCAACTGCTGCAGGCCGTTCAGATTGAGCATCACCACCCGCTGGTAGGCATTTCCCGCCTCCGTGAGGATCTCAGCCACACTCTGAGGGGGACGCAAGGTCACCTCCTGGTGGGGGGCCAAGGTCACTCCAATGGCCACCGTCTCTCCCCGCACCTCTGGGATCACCGTCAATTGCAGGGGATCCCCTTCCCCACGCTGCACCTCCAGGGGAATGGGCCGGTTCTCGCTGCTGCGGATCAGCACCTGAAAATCGTTCAGAGCTGCCAAGGCCGCCGTCTCGTCGGCAATCCCCCTGTAATCGCGATCGGCTGCCTGCAACACCACATCCCCTGCCTTCAGGCCGGCCCGCTCCGCCGGGCTATCGGGCATCACCTGAGGGATGAGAATGCCGGGATGGAGGCGCGTTACCGAGGGGATCCCCACCGAGGCGAACATCAACACCAGCACCAGATAGGCGAAGAGCAGGTTGGCCATCACCCCCGCACTCATCACCACCAGGCGATCCAGCACGGGGCGGTTTTTCAGCAGATCCGGGTCGTCGGGCGGGTAGGGAGAATGTTCATCCTCGTCAGGAAAGCCCACGTAGCCCCCCAGCGGCAGGGCGCGAATGGCGTACTCTGTCTCCTTGCCCTGGTATCGCCACAACACCGGGCCAAACCCCAGCGAGAAGCGGTTGACGTGGATCCCTTGGAGTTTGGCTGCCGCAAAGTGCCCTGCCTCATGCACCAGGATCAGCAGGGCGAGAATGGCGATGGAGAGGAGAACAGACATGCGCTAGCTCTGAAGAAGGCACAGAAGAAAGAAGTGGGGAGCAGAGAGCCACCCGAGGCTATTTATCAAGGCACATAATCCAACACATGATAAAGAACCCTAAAGGAATCTCACAAAAACCTACAGGGCCCCTCAGAATACCTGCTCCACCTCCAAAATATCGGGGATGCTTTCCCGCAACTTGCGCTCAATGCCCATCTTTAGAGTCATGGTCGAGCTGGGGCAGGCTCCACAGGCCCCCTGCAAGCGCAGCTTGACCACCGGGCCATCGATTTCCACCAATTCCACATTGCCCCCATCGGCCATCAAGTAAGGACGCAGCTCGTTCAGGACTTTCTCGACGTTCTCGGTATTGAGTTCCAGTGCTTGTGCCATGGTTGCTTTTAGCCTCGTTGAGATTTGGATTGTAGCGGTTTCTGATACATTCACGCTGAACTCTCCTGAACATGGTTCAGGAAAGAAGCGATCG
>NZ_JANSIC010000205.1:0-4766 GCF_047461955.1 Synechococcus sp. R55.7 | reverse complement strand
CTTGACGTGTCAACAGAGAGTAGAGCAGCATCGAAGGTAATCGAGAGCACTCCTGCTCCCTGAAAGACAGGGGCTTGGCGGCGGGTTCGATTCACATCAGGAGGTAGCGATGGCGGAGGAACATAAGCCTCTGAAGGGCCTGGAAAATCAAATGGAACGGGCTGTTCTGGAGATGGTCAATGAAATCCTGCTGATGGAGAGTCAACAGCGCTACTGCTTCTGCGAGAAATTCTGTAACGATGCTGCCGCCCTGGCTTTGAACAACCTCCAGCCTCGATACGCCACCAGTTTTCACGGCTCTCTCCGAACTTTAGAAGCCATTCAAGCGGATCAGGAGTTGCAGAGGCTGATCCGGTTGGAGGTGGTGAAGGCCATGGACAAGGTGGCGGCCAATCCCCGTTGCCCGGAGCCTGAATGTCCTTTGCTGCTGCGCGACGCCGAGACGATAGAGTTAGAACTGGCCCCTAGCGACAATTGAAGGAATGGCTCTGATGGAGCTGCGCTCCGCTGGCGCGAACGTTTCCCCTTCGCCGGTGGCCTTTCTTGGCCCTGCTGGAACCTACACAGAGTTGGCAGCTTTGCTGGCCTGCCCTGAGCAGCCTCACCTGCACAGCCAGGGATCCCACCCCTTAGTGCCTTATCCAACGATCAGCGCCTGTCTAGAGGCGGTAGCTGCCGGCCAGCAACAATGGGCGGTGGTGCCGGTGGAAAACTCGGTGGAGGGGGGGGTCTCGATGACCTTGGATGCCCTGTGGCAACTGGAGGGGCTAGGGATCCGGCAGGCGCTGATCCTGCCCATTCGCCATGCCCTCATCGGACGTGCCTCGCGGTTGGAGCAAATTGAGCAGGTCTACTCCCACCCGCAAGCTTTGGCCCAATGTCAGGCTTGGCTGAGATCCCATCTGCCCCAGGCCACTTTGATCCCAACCCGCTCGACCACCGAAGAATTGGATCGCCTGCAGGAGCAGCCCAGCGCCGCCGTCATCGCCTCAGAACGAGCTGCCACCCTCTACCAACTGCCGGTCTTGGCCTGCCCGATCAACGATCACCCCGACAATTGCACTCGCTTTTGGGTTATTGGCCGTGCGCCGCTCTCGCGTTCCGGTCAACAGGGTGAAACCTCTGCCGATCCTGCTTCTCCGGGGGGATCCCATACTTCCTTAGCCTTCAGCCTCCCCCACAATGTGCCGGGAGCGCTGCTGAAACCTCTGCAAGTGTTTGCGGAGCGAGGCCTGAATATGTCTCGCATTGAGTCGCGCCCCACCAAAAAATCGGCAGGGACGTATGTCTTTTTTGTCGATCTGGAGAATCCTGTTGGCCAGCCCTATCTGGATGCCGAGGTGGTTGCGGCGCTGGAATCAATTGCTGAAACCTTGAAGCTCTTCGGCAGCTACCCTGTGCATGACCTCTGCAAACAAGGGGATCTATCCCAAGTAGCAAAAGCCCTGCCCTCTGAGGGGAAAGCGCGTCCAGCGTAGCCAAGTCTTTCAAACCGTTGAATCCATCTGAGTCATCAGGCCCGAAAGCTGGGAGCGACACCCGATAGAGTCATTTCAGGTTAGGGTGAGACGCCTGGGCTGCTGATCGCGCCAGCGGGACGGAGTCCTTGAAAAGCCTTCTGGATCAGTGCATGCAACATTTTGGGTTTGAGTTCAGTGTCCCAGTTTAAATCCAAATGACCGTAGCTTGGAACCAGGACTGCTGTCCCGAGCACTGGGGCAGACCAGGATCACTTCACAGAGCTCGATAACCTTGCCAGGCTTGCCAAAAAATGTAAAGAGAAAGAATGGCCAGGAAGCCCCGAAACAACAGACTGACGGTTTCATCGGGCAATTTGGGCAGGGTGCGTGTGCTAATCTGTACACCGATTAACCCCCCTGTGCCCAAGATTAAACCTGGGATCCAGAGCACATTCTGGTGGATGGTGCCGTCCCCGAACCCCAGGCCATTCCAGATCCAATCGCTGAGGCCCGCATGGCTGGCAGTGGCAGCAACTGCTGTGATCACAATGGCCCCCAGACTGGTCTGAATCGCCACTTTGATTGTCTCTTTCAGCAGCAGGATCTGCATTGGCACCAGGATCACCCCACCGCCGATGCCAAACAGCCCGGCCAACAAACCGGCAGTGCCGCCGGTCAGGGCGCGGGCTAACCAGGGAGACATCTGCCCTGAGGACTCCGTCCCGCTGAGGTGCTCGGCACCGCTGACGTCAGCCCCCAATTCTTGGGCCTGGATAACCACCTTTTTGTTGAGTTGCACCAGGTAAGTGTTGGCCAGCAGCAACACTCCAAACGCTGCCAACAGCAGATAGCTGGGAAGGCGACTGGCGATAATTGCTCCTACTTGAGCCGTAAGCAACGCTGGGATCCCCAGCAGGATCACCCGTTTCAAATCAAGCATGCCCATCCGCCAGTTTTGGATGCTGCCCGCAATCGAGGTCATAACAATGGAAAGATTGCTGGTGGCTGCAGCCTGAACCGGTGGGATCCCCAAGCTGACCTGTAAGGGCACCAGGATCACGCCACCGCCAATGCCCAGCACCCCGGCCAGGATCCCTGCCACCAGGCCGCCAATTGCCAAGGCCAACTCCATCCCCTACCACTCCCCACCGCTGCTCTATCTTGCTGGCCAAAAAGCCGCCATCATCGTAACATTCTCCAGTCCTGGCAAGACTAGCAGGGATACATCGGTCGAGAAGCCTTGGGTGTGGGGTTGAAAAGAGGCGCATCATAATAATGTTGGACAGTAAATATTGGACAGTCGTACCGCCTTGGTGCAGATCGCGCCAGCATGTCAACTTCATCCATAGGCAAGGAAGCCTTCATGGTTGCCATCCATCCGGCAAATGATCTGGGTGCTCTGAAAAATCCGGGTTCTACGGCAAAAGGATCCCAGCCTGCTTGGTGGCCTCCATCTGGGCGGCAACAGGGAACTGTGGCCCCTCTGCAACCTCTGGGGCTGGTTGCTTTGGAAGGTTTGGCCACCTGGGGAGATCGCCTGTTGGGCTTGGATCGGGTGAGGGGCTATTTGGTGGAAATTCAAGAGCACAACACCCTGCTGCTCAATCCCCATCATGTCCATTCTTTCCAAGGCGCTTACGGTTTGTGGGTAGAGTCAGAAGGGGATCAAGCGTGGATTTGGCTCAGTCGGGAGCAAGAGGGGCAAATCTTGCGCATTCCCATGTCCGCTCTGCAGCAACCGGGATCCCTGGAAGCCTTTCCAGTGTGTAGGTGCCCCTACCCTATCGAAGGGATCGCCCTCTGGAGCGATCCCCACACGGGAAACCGCTACCTCTATGCCACCTGCTACCGACGGGAAAAAATCCTGCAACTGGATCCCAGCCGTGGTCTCATCGTGCAGGAGATGCCTGCCCCTGGGGTTGGCCGAGAACAGATTGCGGTGCAGGGAGACTACCTCTGGGTGAGCGATCGGGTGGAAGAGACGATCTACGTGCTGGAGCGCCAGACCGGGCGAGAACTGGCCCGTATCCTCACCCCTTCTCCTGGGCCAACAGGCTTGGCCCATTGGCGGGGGCAACTCTGGGTGGCCTATGCCCACGAAGAAGCCTACATCGACGACAACCCCAACGCTCCAGATCCCTTGTCGGTGGCCCTGCGCGATAAAACCTGGGTGGCCCCCCTACGCCTGCGGCCTTTGGATCCCCCTAGCTCCCCCGACCCCTCTGGCGGCGGTGGAACCGAGGCCGAGGATTCCCCCATTGCCTGTCCGGTAGTTTTTCAGCCCCAGTGTCTGGGGGAACGCGCCACCTACACCCTCTCCCACGGCTATCGGGTGGAGCTGACCTATGTGGAAGAAATTGCCCAAGAAGAGCCGCGCTTCCTGCCCGATTTGGTCTGGCGAATTGCCTTGCCCTGCAACAGCCTTCGCCAACGGGTGCGCAGCCTGCACTGGGTAGGTCTGCCGTTTGAAGTGGAAGAGCAATCTGGCCAACAGGTGGCGGTGTTTTCGCTGGGATCCCTGGGGGCCCATGAGGTGCGCTTGTTTGGCTGGCGGGCGGTGTTGGATCTCTACAGTATCAAGTACTGCATCGATCCACTGGATGTAGAGGCTGCCGTTTTGCCCAGGGAGCTGCGGGATCGCTACTTGGTGGACGATGACTACCTGGCCATGGACACCTCGATTGTCCGAGAGGCAGCGCGGCTGGCCGTTGGCAGCGAGACCAACTTGCTGCGCAAAATGCTCAATATCCGGGCCTATGTTTACGACAAGCTCTCCTACCGGGTCACCTCTCGCATTGATCCGCCGGATGAGGTTTTGCGGCGTGGCTCCGGTTCTTGTGGCGAATATGTGGGGGTGCTGTTGGCTTTGGCCCGCCTCAATGGGATCCCTTGCCGCACGGTGGGGCGCTACAAATGTCCTCCCCATCCAGAACTGAAAGGGATCCCGCTGTTTCCCCAGTACAACCACGTGTGGATTGAGTTTTATCTGCCCGGCTGGGGTTGGGTGCCGATGGAGTCGAACCCTGACGATCGGGGAGAGCGTCCCTACTCGCAGCGCTACTTCATGGGCTTGCCCTGGACCCATGCCGAGATCGCCAAAGGGATCCCTTTCGAGACGATCAACACCGACCAAGCCTCAATTGGGGAGCTGGCCATTAACCATGTGCAGTTTCGCATCTTAGAAGAAATTTGAAAGGCGAATAGAGTGAGAAAACGGGCCTGAGATTGGCCAACACTGCTCCGGGAGTGATTTTTGCCGAAGATAACAATGTGGCTCCTGATGTGGTGTGGGTAAGCCGCTCTCGA
>NZ_JANSIC010000204.1:0-4772 GCF_047461955.1 Synechococcus sp. R55.7 | reverse complement strand
AGGACTTAAAACCGGCTTAAAACCGTCGTGAAGCCGCTTGCCAACTCCAAACTGCTGTCTCCTTTTATGGAAGAAGGGGACTTTTGCTGTGGGAAAAGAGCTGGAAGTGAGCGCAACATAGCAATGGGGAGCTGGAACAGGCTCCGCTCGCAGCTCTGGAAACCCGCAGTTTATGGCTCGACTGGAAGATCTCACCCCTGGCGCCAAGGTCAAAGGGATCCTGCCCAATCAAACCGTTGCCATCGTGAGTGTGAGGTGGTACGGCAGCAGCACCATCGAGGCCATCTACAAAGACACTCAGGGGCGTCTCCATTCAGAGCTTCTGTTTCGGGATAAAGAGCCAACCCTAGAGGTGGTAGCCGAGGGATCCCTTGGCAACTTCGAGGGAGACGGCGCCTTATTTCGCCTAGCTTCAGAGGCCTATCGGATTCGGCTGGCGCACCTGTTTGATCCCTTGCTGGCCGTTCACACCTCTCTGGTAGAACCCCTGCCCCACCAGATCAGCGCCGTCTATGGGGAAATGCTCACGCGGCAGCCGCTGCGGTTTTTGCTGGCCGATGACCCAGGTGCCGGCAAAACCATCATGGCAGGGCTTTTGGTTAGAGAGCTATTGATTCGAGGTGACTTGCACCGCTGTCTCATCGTTTGCCCGGGGAGTCTAACGCTGCAGTGGCAAGATGAGATGGTGCAAAAGTTTCATTTGCCCTTTGAGATCTTGACCAACGATCGCATTCAAGCCGCCCGAACTGGCAACCCTTTCCTGGAGATACCTCTTCTCATTGCCCGCCTCGATAAGCTCAGCCGAGATGAGGCCCTGCAGGAGAAACTGAGGCAAACTGATTGGGATCTGGTTATTGTTGATGAGGCCCACAAACTCTCCGCATCCTTCTTTGGGGGAGAAATCAAAGAAACCAAGCGTTACAAGCTGGGCAAGTTGCTCTCGCAGCTAACACGCCACTTTTTACTGATGACAGCCACTCCCCACAACGGTAGAGAAGAAGACTTTCAGCTTTTTTTGGCTTTGCTGGATGGGGATCGCTTTGAGGGGAGATTCCGAGATGGAGTTCATACCTGTGATGCCTCGGATTTGATGCGGCGGCTGGTGAAAGAAGACCTGCTCAAGTTCGATGGCAAGCCTCTCTTTCCCGAACGGCGAGCTTACACCGTCCAGTACGTCTTGTCTGACCTGGAAGCCAGGCTCTATAAGGAAGTGACCGATTACGTGCGCGAAGAGTTTAACCGCGCGGAAGCTTTAGAGCAAGGTAGCCGCAAAAGGACGGTCGGTTTTGCTTTAACCATCCTGCAACGTCGGCTAGCCTCTTCTCCAGAAGCGATCTACCAATCCTTGCTGCGAAGACGAGAGAGACTGCAGCGGAAGCTAAAGGAAGAACAATTGCGCAGCCGGGGAGACAACCTTGCTTTTACCACTTCCCTGCTAGACGAAGAAGGCTGGGATGAGGATTTTGAAGACTGCCCTGCTGAAGAGCGGGAACCGCGAGAAGAAGAGCTGGTAGATCAGGCAACTGCCGCCCGCACAATTGTCGAGCTGCAGGCAGAAATTCAGCGGCTGCAGGAGCTGGAAAAATTAGCCTTGCAAGTGAGACGTAGCGGCAAAGACCGCAAGTGGGAGGAGCTATCGAAACTCTTGCAAAATCAGGGGGAGATGTTTGATGCCGGCGGACATCGGCGCAAGTTGGTTATCTTCACCGAACATCGAGATACCCTCAACTATCTGGCTGACCGAGTGGGGAACTTGCTGGGCCAACCGGAAGCGGTGATCACCATTCACGGCAGCATGGGTCGAGAAGAGCGCAAAAAAGCCGAGGAAGCCTTTAAACAGGATCCCGCCGTTCAAGTACTCATTGCTACCGATGCTGCGGGAGAAGGGATCAACCTTCAACGGGCCCACCTGATGGTGAACTACGACCTGCCTTGGAACCCCAACCGCCTGGAGCAGCGCTTTGGGAGAATTCACCGCATTGGTCAAACCGAGGTCTGCCACCTGTGGAACCTAGTGGCCGAGGAAACGCGGGAAGGAGATGTCTACTTGGCTTTGCTGAAAAAAATAGAAATCGAGCAAAGGGCCTTGGGGGGCAAGGTCTTCGATGTCCTGGGCAAAGCGATTGCCGGTCAAGAACTGCGAGAGCTGCTGATCGAGGCCATTCGCTACGGGGATCGTCCAGAGGTCAAGGCCCGACTCAATCAAGTGATTGCAGATCGCCTAGACCACGAGCGGCTCAGGGAACTCCTGGCAGAACGCGCCCTGGCCCACGACTCGATGGATACGACCAAAGTGCAGCAAATCCGGGCGGAAATGGAGCGAGCCGAGGCCCGCAAGCTCCAGCCTCATTTCATTGCCTCCTTCTTCCTAGAAGCTTTTCAACGCTTGGGTGGCACCATTCGAGAGCGGGAACCCAAACGCTATGAAATTACCCATGTGCCGGCAGCAATTCGCAATCGCGACCGCCAGATTGGGTTGGGCGCACCCATCTTAAAAAAATACGAGCGGATTACCTTTAACAAAAACCTCATCAGCGTCCCCAACAAGCCCCCGGCAGAGTTCATCTGCCCAGGCCATCCCCTGCTGGATGCCACTCTGGACTTGGTTTTGGAGCAACACCGAGATTTGCTCAGACAGGGATCCATCCTCGTCGATGAAAACGATCCCGGCGAAACACCACGGATACTGGTGTACCTAGAGCATGCCCTTCAGGATGGGCGCCTAGACCGAAATGGCCAGCGACGGGTTATCTCCCGACGGATGCAATATGTGGAGATCTTTCTCCCCGCTCCCCAAGGGCTAGGAGGAGGAGAGAGCGTCAGGGTAAGAAGCGCCGGCTATGCTCCCTACTTGGACTACCGGCCCCTAACTCCCGCAGAGCGCGACCTTGTGAAAGCGAAAGCTGGATCCCACATCCCCCAGCTCTCGGCTTCAGAGGTAGAAAGCCAAGCCATCGCTTACGCCATTGAGCGTTTAGTTCCCCAGCATTTCCAGGAAATCAAAGCTCAGCGGGAAGAATTGATCAACAAGACGGAGCTGGCTGTTAAAGATCGCCTCACCCGAGAAATTAACTACTGGGATCATCAAGCTGCACAGTTGCGGCTGCAAGAGCAAGCCGGCAGGCCCAACGCCAAGCTCAACTCTGCCAAGGCTCAGCAGCGGGCGGATGAGTTGGCGGATCGCCTTCAGAAGCGCCTATCGGAGTTGGAGCAGGAGCGCCAGCTATCCTCCTTGCCGCCGGTGGTAACCGGGAAAGCCTTGGTGATCCCCATCGGACTGCTGCAGCGGCTACAGGGCAAGCGAGGGTCAACCCCTACCACCTTTGCCCGCGAAACCCGGCGAGTAGAACAAGCAGCAATGGCTGCCGTTATGGCCATAGAGCGGGCGTTGGGCTACGAACCTCGTGATGTCAGCGCTGAAAACCTGGGCTATGATATCGAATCCGCTGGAAGGGAAGGCCTTCGCTTCATTGAAGTCAAAGGCAGAGTTGAGGGAGCAAAGACGGTAACCGTTACCAAAAATGAAATCTTGACAGCTCTCAACAAACCCGACCATTTCATCCTGGCTTTGGTAGAAGTGCCAGCCGATCCCGCCTTTCCAGAAGGGGATGCCTTCAGGGTAAAGACCCCTGCAGGCACCTACACCGTGCCGGGCGAAGGCTGCCAGGTGCGGTATGTGCGGCGGCCTTTTCAACGGGAGCCGGATTTTGGGGCCAGTAGCGTCAACTATGATTGGAAAGAATTGTGGAATCGAGGAAGGGATCCCAAATAGATACTAACTTTCATTGGTAGGATGAATTCATGCTACTGGAATTGCGGCAAATCCATGTTCCAGCAGGTCAGCGAGTTGTCTTGCAGGGCATCTCTTGGCAAGAGTTTGAAACCATACTGAGCGAATTGGGAAACCAGCGGGGGTCTCGGTTGGCTTACGATCATGGCTTGCTGGAGATCATGATGCCGCTTCCAGAGCATGAGGATGATAAAGAGATCATTGGTGATTTAATTAAAGCGCTGTTGGAAGAGCTGGATATTGAGTTCCGCAGTTTAGGTTCGGTGACCTTAAGAAAGCCTACAACTTATGGCCTGGAGCCTAACCAGTGCTTTTATATTCAGAATGAGCTAGCAATTCGCGGCAAGAAACGAATAGATCTCATGATCGATCCACTACCCGATCTTGCAATTGAAGTTGATATCACATCCCGAACCCATCTTGATCTTTACGCAGCACTTCAGGTACCGGAGCTATGGCGATTTGATCAAGGCATTCTTCAAGTTAATGTACTCCGATTTGGCAATTACCAAGAAGTTGATGAAAGCCCAACTTTCCCAGGCTTAAACCTAAAGCAAGTTATCCCTCATTACCTACAGGAGAGCAAAGTCTTAGGTAGAAACAAAGCAATTCAAGCATTCCGCCGATGGGTACAAGGACAAATCCAGTCGTCGTCCAGAAAAAGTAGCAACTCAATCGGCACCCAACATGGCTTGTCCCAAATCAAGATGCCTTAGTTGCTCTTGAACAGGCTGGAGCCATCTTTTCGTTGAGCCCGCCTTCCCCTCAGACTAAACTCTAAACTGCAGCCTGTTTAACCCGAGTAAACTACCCGACACCAACCGCTAGGCGGTACGGAGCGGGCTTTTAGTAGCCCTGCAGTTAGCAAGCCAACCACGAGCCTCTGGGGTGGTTTACAGCACCCCCAATCGACCGTTACCAGTGCCTTAAACAACCGTTTCTGGTGTCCGCAGTATTATTATAGCATTCCTCCCGACACCGA
>NZ_JANSIC010000203.1:0-4773 GCF_047461955.1 Synechococcus sp. R55.7 | reverse complement strand
GTCAGCTTCTGTTCTACCCCAAACCCCACCAGCAACAGCTCCTGCAAAGGCTGACCCTGAGGGGGACGTTGGTAGGTAAGGATCTGCCGCAGGCGCAGGCGCGGATTCAGTAGAGTGATGGTATCTACAGCAACCACACGAGTGTAGGTGGTGGTCATCACCAGTTGCAGGGATCCGGGATCAAACCGGAAAGCCGCCACCATCGGGCGATCTTCCTCGTAGGCCCGATCCCGCAGGTAGTCTCCCTGCAGCCCCAGGGGGGTTTCCTGCCGAGGGACAAACAGCATGTTCAGCTCTTGCCCGGCCTCCTCCCCCGTTTCGGAAACGGTCTCAAAAGCCAAGTGAAAGCCCAAAAAACCATCCACGTTGTGGTTGGGGTAGTTGTTGTCGGTGAGCACCTTGTGCTTGAGCTCAGGGGTGAGAGTGCGAATAGTGAACTCGGTGCGGGAGCGCTCCACCTCGCCACGGTCTAGGTAATGGTAGGTGCGCTCTGTGCGCCAAGCCCCAATGCAGCAGTTGAAAAAGTGGTGAAATTGCTGGATGGCGTTCATGCGGGCGGGAGCGGACAGAGTCAGAGATCAGCGCTGGACGGGAAACCCTGCCTCTGATCCTAAAACGAATTGAAAACAAACAGGAATCCAAATCCTAATGCCAACGATTGAGATCTGGGTCTGGAGCGGGATCTCCTCCCTCACCCGCTTTTGGCCACCGGGATCCCTTGGGTCTGCCCCAACAACTCCAAGGCTCGCTGCAGCTGGATGTCCTCCGGCCCGGCCAAGGTTTCCGCCGTCAGAGGAACGGATCCCTCCGCCACCACCACATCGGGCTGGATCCCCTGGCGATGGATGTCGTGGCCGCTGGGGGTAAGGTACTTGGCCGTGGTCACCGCCAGCCCCGAGCCATCCGCCAGCTCCAGCAGGGATTGAATCAGACCCTTGCCAAAGGTGCGCGTTCCTACCAGTTGGGCTCGCCCACTATCCTGAAGTGCCCCGGCCAACACTTCACTGGCACTGGCGCTGCCCTGATTTACCAAGACCACCAGCGGCGCCTCTGTGAGCACCTCGCCGGTGGCGGGAATGCTGTCTTGAATGCCGTGGCGATCCGTCACCAGCACAATGTCACCCTTGGGGATCCAGAAGCGGGCGATCTCAATGGCCGCCTGCAAGAGTCCCCCCGGATTGTTGCGCAAATCGAGAATGTAGCCCCGCACCCCTTGAGCTTCTGCGGTTCGAATGGCTTGGCGGACTTGAGCGGCAGCATTGCCGTTGAACTGGCTGAGGCGAATGTAGGCCACCGATCCCTGAGGCAGCTCAAAAAAACGGGTGCGCACGGGGTTGATGGTGATCGATTGGCGTACCAGCTCCACCTCCCAAATGCGATCCTGCCGCTTCAGCTTCAAGGTAACCGGCGTGCCACTGCGCCCCCGCATCCGCTCGGCCACTTCGTCCAGGCTCAGCCCCGCCACCGGCACCCGATCCACCGCCAAAATCTCATCCTGGGGTTGGATCCCGGCCTGCTCGGCAGGAGTGCCCTCCATGGGGGCAATCACCCGCACAGCCCCCTGCTCATCGATGGCAATCTGCAAGCCGACACCGCTCAGCTCGCCGGCTGTGGAGGTCTGCAGGCTGAGGTAGTGCTCTTTATCCAGAAAGCGGGTAAAGGGATCCCCCAGAGTGGCCAACATCTCCTCGATGGCCTGATAGGTCTGCTTGCGCTCCTTCAGGGGCCGGGAGAGAAACCGTTGCCGCACCTGCCACCAGTTTTGCCCGTTAAACCCCGGATCCACGTAGGCCCGATCCACGTAGGCCCAAGCCTGCGCCAGCAGTTGCTGCTCTTCTCCCCAGCGGCTGGCCTGCACCGGACAGGGGCCTATGGCCAAACTCGCCCAGAGCAAACACCCAAGCAAGACAAGGCGGATCCCCCACCCTCTCCAGCGGATCCCTGTGTATCTCGGCTTCTGCACAACCATCGATCCCAAAAAACATTAAGAAACATGAACAAAACGCAATATCAAAAGCTCGTCTGGCCTACTGGGATCAAGATCTTGGTTCCCAAGCTGAGCCCGGCGCCAGGATAGTGTTAAAAGATTGTGTTACATTGCTGAGGAGAGTGGGCTTGCCCCGCCCTCGAGATCCAATTTCAAGAATTGCAGGCATTATGAGCAAAGTTTACGACTGGTTGGACGAGCGGCTGGAGATTACGCCTTTCGTCGACGACGCAACAGGGAAATTCATTCCGCCTCACGTTAACATCTTCTACTGCCTCGGCGGGGTGACGCTGGTGTGCTTCTTAATTCAGTTTGCCACCGGCTTCGCCATGACGTTTTACTATCGTCCGACGGTGGCTGAGGCCTTTGAATCGGTGAACTACATCATGACCCAGGTGAACTTCGGCTGGCTGTTGCGCTCCATCCACCGTTGGAGCGCCTCCATGATGGTGCTGATGATGATCCTACACACCTTCCGGGTCTATCTGACAGGGGGATTCAAAAAGCCCCGTGAGCTGACCTGGGTAACCGGCGTGATCTTGGCGGTGCTGACCGTCTCCTTTGGCGTTACCGGCTACTCCCTGCCCTGGGATCAGGTGGGCTACTGGGCAGTCAAGATCGTCTCAGGTGTGCCCAGTGCCATTCCGGTGGTGGGCGACTTGTTGGTGCAACTGATCCGGGGTGGCGAAGCGGTTGGTCAAGCTACCCTGACTCGCTTCTACAGCTTGCACACTTTCGTGCTACCCTGGCTGACCGCAGTCTTTATGACCATGCACTTTTTGATGATCCGCCGCCAAGGCATTTCTGGGCCTTTGTGAGCAAGGTTTGACTCCCAGACGCCTTTGACTTTCCTGGTAACTGGGATCTTTACCTGCCACTTTTTCAGAACTTTTGTCCCTAGATAAGGAGAACTCCCATGGCCGTCTCAAAACAGGTGATAGCGACCGAGGCCATTACCCGCAAGGTTGATCTAGACAACCCCAAAGTTGTAGCCAAGCTGAAGAAAAACATGGGCCACATGACCTATGGTGAGCCCGCTTGGCCCAACGATTTGCTCTTTATGTTTCCGGTGGTGATCCTGGGCACTATTGGAGTGATCGTTGGCCTGTCAGTCATGGATCCGGCAGGTGTAGGGGAGCCGGCGGATCCCTTTGCTACGCCTCTGGAAATTCTGCCGGAATGGTATCTCTACCCCGCCTTCCACATCCTGCGGATTGCTCCCAACAAGCTGTTGGGAATTGCTCTGATGTCTGCCATTCCTGTGGGTCTCTTGTTTGTGCCCTTCATCGAAAACGTCAACAAGTTCCAAAACCCCTTGCGCCGCCCAGTGGCGACAACGGTGTTCCTGATCGGCACCTTGGTCACCCTCTACCTGGGCATAGGTGCCACCTTGCCCTTGGATAAGTGGGTCACCTTGGGCTTGTTCTAAAAGAACATCTGGGACTCCCGCTTGATGGGTTGATCGTCATCATCACCATCAGAATCACCATCAGAGTGCAGCAGGTTGGTGGCCAGGCTGCACTTTGTTATTTGGAGAGCTTTTTAGAGGAGTTGTCTGCAAACCTGTGTGCCAAGGGATGGGCAAGTCCGCCGAAATGGTAGTATCTCTACGCCCTCATCTTCAGCTTGACCGCTCATGAGCACTTCTTCTTCAACTGCTCGAACCTATCGGATCACAGCCCTTGCCGGAGATGGCATCGGCCCCGAAATCATGCGGGTGGGACGAGCCGTTTTGGATGCAGTTGCCCGGCAGATGGGATTTGCTCTCCAGTGGCAAGAGGGCCTGATCGGCGGGGCCGCCTACGAACAGACCGGGGATCCCTTGCCGGCAGAAACCCTGAAAATGGCTCAAGAGAGCGATGCCGTTTATCTGGCTGCTGTCGGCGACTTCAAGTACGACGCTCTGCCTCCTGAGAAACGCCCGGAGCGGGCCTTGTTGGGCTTGAGGGCGGGGCTGGGGCTGTTTGCCAACTTGCGCCCGGTAAAAGTCTTCCCTCAACTGGTGGGGGCTTCCTCCCTGAAGCCAGAGGTGATCTCGGGGATCGACCTGGTGGTAGTGCGGGAGCTGACGGGGGGCATTTACTTCGGCCAACCTAAGGGAATCTTCACGGATGCCCAGGGATCCCGGCGCGGCGTGAACACCATGGTCTACAGCGAAGCTGAGGTGGATCGGATTGCCCGAGTTGCCTTTGAGCTGGCCCGCAAACGCCGGCGCAAGCTCTGCTCGGTGGACAAAGCCAACGTTCTCGAGGTGTCGCAACTGTGGCGGGAGCGGGTCAATGTCATTGCGGCTGAGTACCCGGAGGTGGAACTTTCCCACCTGTACATCGACAATGCCGCCATGCAGTTGGTGCGCTGGCCCAAGCAGTTCGACGTCATCCTCACGGGCAATCTCTTCGGCGATATCCTCTCCGATGAAGCGGCCATGCTGACCGGCTCTATTGGTATGCTGCCCTCTGCCTCTCTGGGATCCTCTGGCCCCGGCCTATACGAGCCGGTACATGGGTCGGCTCCCGACATTGCCGGACAAGACAAAGCCAACCCCATTGCCCAGGTGCTCTCCGGCGCCCTGATGCTCCGCTACTCCCTGGATCAGCCGCAAGCTGCCGACCGCATCGAACAGGCGGTAGAAGCCGTTTTGGCGCAAGGGTACCGCACCCCAGACCTCTACTCTGAGGGAATGACTTTAGTGGGTTGCCAGGAAATGGGAGAAAAGTTGGTGGCAGCCCTGTCCCAGCAGCAGGCGCAATAGCCTTTTTCGGGGCCACAGGCTACAGCCAAGGCAG
>NZ_JANSIC010000202.1:0-4780 GCF_047461955.1 Synechococcus sp. R55.7 | reverse complement strand
GGCTACCGAAAGCCCGCCCCGTACTGCGAAGCAGTCAGGGCCGGGTAGTTTACTTGGGGATCTCGATGGTTACGTTAGCCAACTGCACATCGTCATGATCCACCCAGGCTCCACCGTGCCGGATGACTGTATCACCTCCCAGCGGCACCGAGATGTGCAGGGATCCCCCGAAAAGGGGAATGCTGATCGGCACTTGGGGACCACGGGTGACCATGGGGGGCTGAATCAGGGTTTTGCCGGTGCGCAGGGTAACAGTGTTCAGGCCCAGGCGCAGAGGTTGCAGCGGCAGGGGAATCTGTAGGTTATCTCCCCCCAGGTGAATCTGCTCGATTTCCACCCCGTTCAGAATGACCTGCATGGGAGACATATTGGCGCTGGGGATCCGGGATTGGCCGGCCCGATAGGCGGCAGCTGTATCCAACCCAATCAGGGATCCAATCCGCAAAACCGGTGGGCGCGAAGGCAGGCGTTGCAAAGTGAAAGAGCGGGTCATCTCCACCCCTTGGGCAGGGCCCAAAAATTGCCCGGCGGCAGCCGATTCCGGTGAGTACTGGTTATCCCCCAGGCGGATGACATTCGCCTCCAGTACCAAAGTTGTGTTGGGATCCCAGCGCTCCAACTGCAGTTGCCAAGGCCGATCCCCGCTGGCTTGACCGTTGCCTGTACTTTGGGAATAGGGCAAGTAATTTTCCAGCCGCGCCACCAAAATTTCTTCTGCCGGCAGCGGCCCTGGCAGGCGAAACCGACCCTGGGCATCGGTGCGCACCGAAATACCCGCCCCCGGAATGGCCACCTCCGCCCCGGCCAAGGGCTGCCCTGTCAGCCGATCCACCACCTGTCCCGAATAGGCGGAATCCAACTGCACCTGTCCTGTGGGCACATCCGTTGCTGCCTGAATGCGCTGCTGCAACACTTGCCAGTCGGCTTCTGTGATCCGTCCATCCTGGTCGACATCGGCAGCTCGGATCTGGTCGTCGGTCAATCCCCGTTCTCCCCGCAAGTAGGCCCCCAACAGGTTGAGATCCTGCACCGTCAAACGGCCATCCCCATCCAGGTCGCCCGCCTGAAAGGGCTGCGCGTGGGCAAAAGACACGCCTATCCAACCCAGGCCCAGGGATCCCAGTAGCAAAAGAGAATGAGCCAAACAGGAGACCCTAAACATGGCAACTCTCCTGGGAGTTGTTCATGTTCTAACGTAATTCACCTCCTCGCAGCAGGGCTAACCGAGCCGGTGTAGAGTACTCTTGAGCGCAATTTTGCCGGTTCGCCTTTGGCTGCAGGAGCCGAAAACTTAATGGTAGGATAACCGTGGTGGCTTGCCTGTTCTATGGCTCGATACTCTTGCGTTACCCAGCTTGTGGGCTCAGCCGAGCAGCTCAGCGAGTCGATCCGCGCTGTTTTGGAGCGCTGCCAACTCAATATCCTCCACAACAGCCTTGATTATTGGGTGGCCGGCGAGCCTCCCGGAAAAAATCCCCACACCAAACTGGTGACGGTGGAAGTGTTTGTGGATCGCACCCGTCAGGCTGCCGACGGCTCTGTACAGGTGACCTGCATTGCCAAAAATGAAGAGCTGCCCCTAAAAAGCGTTAACCACTGCCAACAAACCTTTGACCGACTGAAGGCAGAGCTAGCCCAGTTGCAAAGTCAACTTCAGCTTGCTGCCCAACAAAAAGATGCCTTACGATAGCTAGGCTGAGTTTGCTTTGATCCCATGGCGCGTCGCTGCCAACTAACCAACAAGAAACGCAACAACGCTTTTGCCATCTCCCACTCCCACCGGCGCACCAAGCGCCTGCAGGAAGTCAATTTGCAGTGGAAGCGCATCTGGTGGGAAGAGGGTAAGCGGTTTGTTCGTCTGCGCCTTTCCACCAAAGCCTTGAAGACTCTCAAGGCCAAAGGGATAGGAGCCATGGCCCGGGAAGCCGGGATCGACCTCAACCAGTTTTGAGCTTTCTCCTCAGCCCAGTTGTGTCTGACAGCTCCAACCTCACAGCAAGCCAAAAAGCTTACGCGACTTGGGCTGCAATCCCGCCAGCAAGGTGTTGAGGGTATCCCGTTGGGTAAGCTCGTTGGTGCCGCTGGCCCGCTCGATTAAGAGCTTGCGCGTCTCATCGGAGAGCTTGGCATCGGTAAAATCGGCTCCACTGAAGAGCGTGTTTTCAATCTGAGCGTCCCGTAGGTTGGCCCCCACCAAAATGGCTTGTTCTAGGTTGGCAAACTGAAGCTGGCAACTCACCAAGGCAGCCTGGGAGAGGTTGCAGCGAGATAGGTTGGCCTGGCGGAAGTCGGCGGCAAAAAAGTTCCCCTCCGCCAGATTAGCAGCCACCAAGCTGGCTTCGCGAAAGATGGAATGGCTGAAACGGCCCCCCTGAAAGCTGCTTTTGTCCAGTTTGGCGGCGGTAAAGTTGCTGTAGTCCCCCAGAGCCTGGCTAAAGCTGGATCCCCGTAGATCTGAGGCGGTAAAATTGGCCCGCTCTAGCTCAGCGCGGCGAAAGTTGCACAGACGTAGGTCGGCTTGCTGCAGGCTGATCGAGCGCAGGTTAGCCCGCGTCAAATTGGATTTGGGCATCTGAATGCGGTCGAACAGGCCCCGCGAGAGGTAGGCATTCTCCAGGTTGGCACCCACCAGGGAGCGCCCCTCACGCAAGGCTTCCAGCAAGTCCCGCGTGGTTTCAATGCGAACCGGCTCTGAGGGTTGAGAAGGGGGAGCACTCACAGATGGAGCATTCCTCACAGTTAGGCCAGAAATCCGGTCAACCCAGCCGAGAACTGAGGGCCAACTGGGGATTCCACCTATCAAGCTAACGTTTGCGTCGCCTGTCGAGGTTAAGAGGATATTAAGAAGACAACCCTGCATCGAGCTTTCCAGAGGGGGCCTTCTCTTGTGGAAACAGCCTACCGGGGGAGAGCCATCGGCTCCGATTTGTTGCATACTCGGGGCAGCCTTTCGTCAGTGAACCACACCTCCCATGCAGGTAGCTTTTATTGTCGATCCATTGCCTCAGTTGCAGGTGGGCCATGACACCAGCATTGCCCTGATGGAAGCTCTGCAGAAACGGGGGCACCGCATTTTCTGCCTGGGCCTGGCGGATCTCTACTGGGATCAAGGGGAAACGTGGGGATCCCTTGAGGAAATCCGGTTGGATCTGCAAGCGGATCCCTGGTATGAGGTCAAAGACCGGCAACTGCTGCCCCTGAGCCAAATGCAGGCGGTGTGGATGCGCAAGGATCCGCCGGTGGATACGGCCTATCTCTATGCCACTTACCTTTTGGATCGTCTCTCCCCCAGCCGCACACTGGTGCTCAATCATCCTGCCGGGATCCGCTCGGCCAACGAAAAGCTCTATGCCCTGCAATTTCAAGAGTGGATCCCGCGCACCCGCGTCAGCAGCAACAAGCGTCTGCTGCGTCAGTTCGTCGAACAGGAAGGACAGGCGGTGCTCAAGCCTTTGGGTGGCAAAGGTGGGGAAGGGATCCTGAGGGTCAATGCCGGGGATCCAAACCTCAACTCGTTGATTGAAATGAGCACCCAATTTGGTCGGCTGCCCGTGATGGTGCAAGAGTATTTGCCACAGGCGGCGGCAGGAGATAAACGCATTTTGTTGCTGGAAGGAGAACCTTTGGGCGCCGTCAATCGGATCCCTGGAGAGGGCGATTTTCGGGGCAATGTTGCTGCCGGCGGTCGAGTGGAAAAAACCAAGATTACCGAAAAAGAACGGGCTCTCTGCGGGGCTTTGGCACCGGTGCTCAGGCAGGAGAAGCTGTATTTTGTCGGGATTGATGTTATCGGGGAACGACTAACCGAAGTGAACGTGACCAGCCCAACAATGCTGCGAGAACTCTGTCAGTTGGAAGGAGTTGACCTGGCAGATCAAGTGGCTCAGTGGCTGGAAAAGAAGGTGCCCGTCAAGGGCTGAATGACTACCCACCGGGATGTTTCTGGGATCCGGCGCGTCTGTTGCCTGACGGGGTTCCCGTCTATTTAGGGAGTCTATAGAGATCAAATTATAGCTTGGAATGACCATAGTAGGTTGAGTTCAACTTTTTCCGGTCGGCAGATAGAAAATAAAAAGCCCCACAAGGGGGCTCTGCCGCGACCAGTCAGCGACTTATAAAACTCTAGAGCAATATAAAGAAAAGCTCCATGAATAGGCCGTATTGAACATCGCATTGAGCACAGTTTTTAGAATCTCAGAAAAAAGGCCAAATCCTCGGAGCTGTTATCTTTTTTTTAGATTTTCCGACCCGAGGCTAATCCCAGGCCCCTTCTGCTTTGCCGGAGCGGTCTTTAGAGTTGCTGCTCTTGCCCAGTGGGCTAGGAGTCTGCCGGTGGCCTTTCCCGTCCCACCCAGCGCCAGATGGTGGGCAGCAGCACTGCCGCCAGTCCGCACTTCACCAAGTCTCCTGGAATAAAAGGGAAGACCCCCTTGTTGAGGACGGCCAAGATCGAGGTGGGCTCAACATTCTGGTTCAGCCACACCCCTAGCCAAGTGGCTCCTAGCAAAAAAATCAGAGCCGAGCAGGACAACATCGCCAGCGCCATCTTCCAGGGGTTGCGATCCACGCCCCAGCGCTCCACCAACCAACCCATCAGCCCTGCAGCCAGGGGAAAAGCCAACAGGTAGCCCCCCGTCGCCCCGGCCAAGTGGCCAAGCCCGGATCCGCCACCGCTGAAGAAGGGCAATCCCAGGATCCCTTCCAGCAGGTACACCAGCAACGTGAGAAAGCCCAGCCGTGCCCCAAAGCCTGCCCCCACCAGCATCACCCCAAAGGTTTG
>NZ_JANSIC010000201.1:3150-4795 GCF_047461955.1 Synechococcus sp. R55.7 | reverse complement strand
TGGGTGGCGCTCAGTTCCTTGGTTGGGCAGCATTGCAGAGCAGCAGGGCATCTGGATCCCAAAGGATCTGCCCATCAAGAGCCATTCTCCCCAACACCGGCATTCCTACTTGGGCTTCCAGGCGCGGGATCAAAGTTGCATCCAGCTTTTCCAAGGCTTGGGGATCCCCAGTTTCGGTCAGGGATCCAATCAGCACCCACCCCAAACCGCGGGCCTTGGCTTGGCGCAACAGGGCGGCAAAAGCGGCAGCTTGGCTCAGAGCGGCCTCCCGCTGCAGTGTCAGCAGCAAGCTCAACCCCCACGCATGGGCCAGATCCGCCCAAGTTTGGCCTGGCCCCAGGGGATCGGCAACGCTGCCCGGCAAAACCAGTAGGGGATCTTTTTCTCCTGCCCACTCGGAGATTTGTTGCCAGAGGGCCTTTAGCTGAGCTTCCGAAGGGTTGGGATCCACTCTGAGCCGGCCCCAAGGGCGTTGAACCACCTGCTGCCAAGCGTCGGCCACTGCCGTAGCTCCTGGGATCCCCGGCCAGGTGTTGGCCACCATCACCTTCATGGCTCTGCCTCCCATAGGGCGAGAAACTCCGGCTGGATCTCGAAGCCAAACACCAAAGCCATATCCCGCAGCATGGAGACGGATCCCAGGTTCTGCTGCTTAAACCACCGCATCAACACAAAGATCTTCTGATAGACAAAGATCTCCAACGCTTCTGGGTTGTAAACAATGCCCTCCCGAGGGTTGAATTGGTGGGGCACCATCATAGCCGCGTAACGGGCGAGTTCTCCTTGGCGCCAATTGAGAAAGTAGGGCATCCAGGGGTAGACTGTATCCCAACGAATAAACCACAGGCGCACCTCCGGGATCTCGGACAGCTCCCGTGGATCCTCAGGGCTGCGCGGCCAATCGATGGCGCATTGCACCTGCTGGGCAGCACGCACGGGATCGGCCATCAAGGTTTTCACCAGCTCATGGCCGGGGGTGAGATCCAGAGTTTGAATGGCCTTGGCAGGAAGGTAGAGGGTAATCGGCACGGCAACACAGCTATCTGGCTTGCAAATGCAGCTTATCTCAGCTCTGCTCTGTCTTGCTCGCCACTGGGATCCCTAGACGGGTGAGATCCAGGGCAAAACCTGCCGTTACCAAAAACACTTGGTCGGCCAGGGGAGCCAGCCTTTGGGTCAGTTCCCCCATCCGATCCCGAAACCGCCGCCCCAGTGGGTAAGCGGGCACCACCCCCCAGCCCACTTCTTCAGACACCAGGAGGATCTCCCCTCTATGGCTTTGCAAGGTTGCCAAGAAGGATTGCACCAAGGGATCCCATTCTGAAGAGGGACAGTCTAGGCCCTGCGCCACCCATCCCCCCAGCGAATCCACCAGCGCACAGCAGGGCTGGGGTAACTTTTGCAGTTCTGCCCCCAAGTCCCTCCCGGTTTCCCAAGTCTGCCAACTGGAAGGCCGCCGTTGCCGGTGCTGTTGAACGCGCTCTGCCCATTCTGGATCCGTCTTGGGATCGGGTTTCGGCCCGGTAGCCAGGTAGATAACCGGCAAGCCCGAAGCCGCAGCCAAACCCTCTGCCAGCCGGCTTTTGCCAGAGCGCACAGGGCCACAGATCAGCACAATCGACATTACGCTGGAAATCCACTGACG
>NZ_JANSIC010000201.1:0-3050 GCF_047461955.1 Synechococcus sp. R55.7 | reverse complement strand
AGCGCACAGGGCCACAGATCAGCACAATCGACATTACGCTGGAAATCCACTGACGTTTGAGTCTAACCTCGACAACAGCCTGCTGAAGTCCTCAGCCGAGTGGTACCCGGTCAATCCTGAGGCTGAATCTCTATGCCCATCCGAATCGAGCACGCTGCCCAGCTGGAAGAGAAAACCTATTTTGCTCACGCCGGTTTAGAGCCTTTTCCTCTGCTCACGATTGGCTCCCTAAGCTACGGATATGAGTTTTTCCTTCATTGGATGGGAGAGTCATCCCGCGTCAAGATTGGACGTTGCACTTCGATTGCAGGAGGGGTGCATTTTTTCGTAGGGTACGAGCACCATACTGACTGGGTTACTACTTACCCTTTCACCCATTTACCTGATTCCTGGCGAGAGCTTCGTGCTTTGAAAGGGCACCCTGTAACTCGCGGAGATATTGTTGTTGGCCATGATGTTTGGATTGGCTATGGCGCTAAGATTCGCTCGGGGGTAACCATTGGAAATGGAGCAGTTGTTGGAATGGGTGCTGTGGTAACTCGAGATGTCCCCCCTTATGCCATTGTTGCGGGCGTGCCAGCGAGGGTGGTTCGCTACCGTTTTGCACCTGAAGTGATCGAGTGGCTTATCCAACTTGCTTGGTGGGATTGGCCCCTTGAAGCCATACGCCAGGCAGCACCTCTTCTCTGTCGGCCACTAGATCAGGAAGCAATGTCAGGGCTTTCTCAGATCAAGCAAAGCCTTCTTGCTGTTTGAAACTACTTGAGAAATTCCCCGCAGGCTAAGATGAGAGTTGGTTACGCTTGAAAAAACAATCTCGAATAACCTGACTGTACTTCAGGCTCAAAAGCTCGACCATGACAGATCCCAAGCCAATATCTCCGCCTGAACAAAAGGCTGCTTCGGCCTCTTTTCGATCTCCTCAACCGCTCTGGCTCAGCCTAGCGCTGGGGATCACCACTGCTCCCGTTTTGTTGGGCTTGGTCTTGGCAGATCGGGCCGGGAAATGGCTGGGATCCCTGAGCTGGGAAGATCCGGGTTGGTGGCTGGGGGAGCGGCTGCCCAACTTAGACAGCGCCCCGCTACAGGCCCATGAGCAACAACGCAAAAACTCTGCCCCGGTCGAGAACCCCTAGCTTCTCTGTCACTTTCGTATCATAGGAAAGCGAACTAGCAGCAGGAGTTAACAGCCTTTGCGTAGGCCGGCCAAACCGTCTCAGGAGTTCGCCTCCACATTCTCGGGGGTGCTGTTTTGGACGAGCGCATTTCTCTTCACAACGGTGTTGAGCGCTTGTCTGGGCTACCTATTTGGTCAGCGAGCTCTATCGGGGGTTTCTTCTCCCGTCACCGGCGCCGGTCGGGCTTCTCCTTCCCGCGAAGTTCGGGATCCCCGTACTGTGCCTTTGCTGAACGAGGCTGAGGTAATTGCAGCAGCCGAAGCCAGCCTTCGTCCGTCCCCAACTCCCACCCCCCTCTTTACCCCAGCACCCACGCCGGTTGCAACTCCCACTCCAACACCCACCCCCAGATTGTCTCCTGAATTGGCGGCGGCCCCGTCGCCAACTCCTCGCCCCGCCACTCCATCTCCTCCACCTCCCCGTCCGCGTCAGCAGGACGGAGTTCCTGCCCCGCCGGCGCCCACACCACCTCCGCCCCCCCTACCAATTGCCGCCGGTGGACAGGTCTCTATGCAGGTGCTTTCGGTTCGTCGCGAGGGAAGCCAAGTGGTTCTGAATGTAGCTATGCAAAACAACTCGGCAGAGACGGTGCGCTTTCTCTATAGCTTCCTGAACATTACTGACGACAATGGACGGTCAATCAACGCGCTCACCCAGGGTTTGCCGGGGGAGCTGCCCCCCAATAGCCAAGTCTTCCAGGGAACCATCCGCATCCCAGCCTCGAGCCTAGCCGGATCCCGATCCCTGTCCCTGAGTTTGGCTGATTACCCCAGCCGCCGCCACCGAGTGGGAGCCAGTGGGATCCCAGTGCCGCCGTAACACCCCTCTTCCTTTAGCTTCAGACCACAGATCCGGTCACGTAGCGTTGCGGAGCAACAGGAGCAACAAAGTTTGTACGGGGAACATGAGGTGGAGTTGAGAAGAGGTGCCTAGCCCAACCTTTGAACAGCCTGAGGAAATCCGAGCGCTTTTTGACCGCATTGCTCCCCACTATGACTCCCTCAACCAAACCTTGAGCCTGGGCCTCCATCAGGTTTGGAAGCGTATGGCCGTGCGTTGGTCGGGCGCCAGCTCAGGAGGATATGTGCTGGATCTGTGCTGTGGAACCGGTGATCTGGCTCTGCAGTTGGCCCGCCGAGTAGGACGAAGGGGACATGTGGTGGGCCTAGATTTCTCTCCCGCCATGCTGGCGATTGCCCGGCGTCGCTCCCGGCTCTTCCCTGGCTACTCCCTGGAGTGGGTTTTGGGAGATGCCTTGGCCTTACCTTTTCCCGACAGTAGCTTCGATGCCATTACCATGGGCTACGGCTTGCGCAATGTAACCGATATTCCCCAAGCCTTGCGAGAGATTAGGCGAGTACTGAAGCCAGGACGTCGTGCCGCCATTTTGGATTTTCACCGCCCCACAGGGATCCCTCTTTGCGAACAATTTCAGCGCTGGTACTTGAACACTCAGGTGGTTGCCCAGGCCAAAACTTTGGGACTGGGATCCGAATATGCCTACATTGATCCCAGCCTAGATCGCTTTCCCTCTGGAGAAGAGCAACGACAAATGGCCCTGCAGGCAGGGTTTGCCAGTGCCAAGTTCTACCCCCTAGCGTGGGGCATGATGGGGGTACTGGTGATTGAGAAGTTTCGTATTGTTTCCATTAATTCCACTAATTCCACTTCCCCGAAGGGAAGCGACTCCCGCCGATTATAACCCTTGTCCAGAGCGGGATCCAGGGGCCTAGATCGACAGGGTCTCGTTTAAGGACTCCGTCCCGCTGGCGCGAAAGGACTCCGGCCCGCTGGCGCGATGAGAGGCTAGGGAGCAGCGACATAACGATCCTGCGAGAGGCGCTCGTTGCCTCCCCACCTTGCTGGTTTGCT
>NZ_JANSIC010000200.1:0-4804 GCF_047461955.1 Synechococcus sp. R55.7 | reverse complement strand
TGCCTCTACCCTTGCTGGAGCAAATTTTAATCTTTGGCCGATCCCAGGTCACCACAGACGTAGTGAGAGCGTGCCTGAGGCGGAATATTCCTATTGCCTATCTCTCCCGGCTAGGCTATTGCTATGGTCGCCTTGTTCCTATAGAGAGGGGGTACCGCCGCTTAGCTCATTTGCAACAGGCGCTCCCTGAAGAATGGCGATTGCAAACGGCAGCCCAGATGGTGCGAGCCAAGCTGCTCAATAGCCGGGTGCTGCTGATGAGGCAGCTCAGGCAACGCCCCACTGAAACAGGGGATCTGACCCTGCGCAGTCTGGAACATTTGGCTGCTCAAGCTCTTGAGGCCAAGTCTCTAGATCAATTGCGGGGCATTGAAGGAGCGGCTGCGGCTCTGTATTTCCCGGAATTGGGAAATTGCCTTCAGCAAAGGGGCTTTGTTTTGCTTAACCGCACTCGACAGCCGCCCACTAACCCGGTTAATGCCATGCTCAGCTTTGGCTACATGGTGCTCTGGAACCATCTATTAACCCTGATTGAGCTGCAAGATTTGGATCCCTATCAGGGTTGCTTGCACGCTAGCAGTGAACGCCATGCTGCTCTGGTTTCGGACTTACTGGAAGAATTTCGGGCGCCTATTGTAGATTCAATAGTCCTCTGGCTGATCAACAAGGGCATTATGAACATCGAAGAAGACTTTGAGTATCGCGATGGTGGCTGTTTTCTAAGTGATAGTGGCAGGAAAAAGTACCTTACAGCTTTCATCCAAAGAATGGAGGGATCCATCCAGACCCCTGACGGAGATCAACCCCGCTGGGATCTGCTAACGCAGCAAGTTAAAAAGTTTAAGCAATCCGTCTATAATCCTCAAGATTTGTACCAGCCCTACCGGATTCGCTGATGTTTCTTTATGTTGTTACCTACGATACTCCCTGCGACAAGCGACGCAAGAAAATTGCCGACCTGCTAGAAGGCTACGGCAAGCGCGTGCAATACAGCGTGTTTGAGTGCGTCCTCGACAAAGACAAGTTCGAGGAGCTCAAACTGCGGCTCCGCAAGAAGATCAAGCCCGAGGAAGACAGCGTCCGCTTCTATCCGCTCACTAGCTATGTCCTCGCCCAGGTGGAAATCTGGGGTGGGCCTGCCCTGACTGCACCCCCCAGCTCGGTCATTGTGTAGCTCAGGCAAGTCTCTTCCTACTTAAGCACTCGGTGTTTCCAAAAGCACACTCAAACGGTATCAACGCCTCCGCGAGCGATCCGCCAAAAGCCGCAAAGGCCGATTCTTTCGTCCGATCCCTCGACGCCTTGCGCCACAAGGCTTTCCGGCCCCAAAGCCCCCTCGCCAGCACCCTTTTTGCCGACTTTTTTCCGGATCCCTCGCAAATGGGTCTTGCATTCCTTGCCCTGCTTGGGTTTAATAGGGGTGGAGTTCCCCCTTCGGGGGGATCCCTAGAAATTGGAAACACCAAGTGGAGCAGTTGAACCAGCTTTGCTAATTCCATCGTTCCCCCTTCGGGGGGATCCCTAGAAATTGGAAACGCTTCAATGTAGTGATCAGAATTGACCACAGGTAGATCTTGTTCCCCCTTCGGGGGGATCCCTAGAAATTGGAAACCTTCCATTTCTGCTCGCGATAGTTCCAGTAGTACTGCTTATTGTGTTCCCCCTTCGGGGGGATCCCTAGAAATTGGAAACTCCGCAGTGCTTCGCGGATGGTAATCTCGTCAAGCTTCAAGAGTTCCCCCTTCGGGGGGATCCCTAGAAATTGGAAACCATACTTATAGGGATGGCTATGTGGAGGCAGCCATCCTTGGGCGAGGTTCCCCCTTCGGGGGGATCCCTAGAAATTGGAAACATCGAACGTACAGACAATCATGTACTGTTCTTGACGTTCCCCCTTCGGGGGGATCCCTAGAAATTGGAAACAGTACCCCATCTGGTGGTAGTCAATCCAGTCTGCATAGTGTTCCCCCTTCGGGGGGATCCCTAGAAATTGGAAACGTAGTAGCAGTGAAGAGTCAGTCGTGTATTCAGTATTCATGTTCCCCCTTCGGGGGGATCCCTAGAAATTGGAAACTTTGGGATATAACGGTACTCTATAATAGTACCGTCATAGCCCTGTTCCCCCTTCGGGGGGATCCCTAGAAATTGGAAACTGCCTATCCTACTGTAGGTTTGGCTTTCTACCTGCTTTACGGGGAGTTCCCCCTTCGGGGGGATCCCTAGAAATTGGAAACAGTGGCACTAACTCCATCCGGGAGTTTGTTTATTTTTTCGGTTCCCCCTTCGGGGGGATCCCTAGAAATTGGAAACAGTTTACAATAGTAATTATCCACTTTACAATAAGATATGTGTTCCCCCTTCGGGGGGATCCCTAGAAATTGGAAACCGTAGATGATCCGTACACTGTTACCACGACGCTCTTCGCGTTCCCCCTTCGGGGGGATCCCTAGAAATTGGAAACAAAGCCATTAATCTCACTCAACTTACGTGAGAACGTGTACAGTTCCCCCTTCGGGGGGATCCCTAGAAATTGGAAACTGTTGATGAAAGTACAGGTTTATCTACTGTAAGTAGTTCCCCCTTCGGGGGGATCCCTAGAAATTGGAAACTAGAGATACGGGCACCGGCGTGTTAGCCGGACCCAGGTGTTCCCCCTTCGGGGGGATCCCTAGAAATTGGAAACATAGGTGGATTTTTGGCAGTACATATTAGTACCACTCCAGGTATGTTCCCCCTTCGGGGGGATCCCTAGAAATTGGAAACTTTCGTGGTTCCAGTAATATTGCCGGTTTCCAATCTGCCGGTTCCCCCTTCGGGGGGATCCCTAGAAATTGGAAACGGCAAAGAGCCGTCCTCAAACTGACCGATGAAATCATGTTCCCCCTTCGGGGGGATCCCTAGAAATTGGAAACTATCTGGGTCAAATATACCGTCTTTTGCTAGGGCCTGTAAATTGGGGTTCCCCCTTCGGGGGGATCCCTAGAAATTGGAAACTAACAGCTGGCGTTCTGCTTGTCGCTCTGCGCGTAGCCAGTTCCCCCTTCGGGGGGATCCCTAGAAATTGGAAACGTTCTCAGAACATTCTCTGAGAAGCCTTTAATTTCCCGTTCCCCCTTCGGGGGGATCCCTAGAAATTGGAAACCCGGAGACCAGTCAGAGTGGAGAACGATTTCGAACTGTTCCCCCTTCGGGGGGATCCCTAGAAATTGGAAACCACGTTACCTACACCCACTCCTGGAGCAATATTTTGTTCCCCCTTCGGGGGGATCCCTAGAAATTGGAAACTTGGTTTATACCGAGGTATAATCCTAACTTCCCGATTGGCGTTCCCCCTTCGGGGGGATCCCTAGAAATTGGAAACTCTACAAACGTTGGAGCTATAGCTACTACCAGTTGAATGTTCCCCCTTCGGGGGGATCCCTAGAAATTGGAAACATGGGTAGTCCGGGAAACCGGATGGCAAAGGCTGTTTGGTCCAGTTCCCCCTTCGGGGGGATCCCTAGAAATTGGAAACTGTTGTTTCTTTCCCTGCAAGGGAGGATATTATGTATAGTTCCCCCTTCGGGGGGATCCCTAGAAATTGGAAACTGGGCTAAGTCCTGTGCACTAGAGTAACCTCCCCCACAGTTCCCCCTTCGGGGGGATCCCTAGAAATTGGAAACAGATGCTTTAATTGCCGGATTGATATTTGCAGGATTGTTCCCCCTTCGGGGGGATCCCTAGAAATTGGAAACATACTACGTCAGATACGGACAGCGCTTGGTCAAGCGCTTGTTCCCCCTTCGGGGGGATCCCTAGAAATTGGAAACCAATCTGCTAAGTACGCAGCCAACTGTGCGTAGTTGTTCCCCCTTCGGGGGGATCCCTAGAAATTGGAAACATGCGGCCAAACAAAGTCGGGGTTCAGGGATCCGCCGTTCCCCCTTCGGGGGGATCCCTAGAAATTGGAAACTTCCGCTTTCCGCTGGGCTTCCTCTGCTTTGCGAATGTTCCCCCTTCGGGGGGATCCCTAGAAATTGGAAACACTGCCTCATCGATCACTGCACCGATCTGGCAGCGTCTTGTTCCCCCTTCGGGGGGATCCCTAGAAATTGGAAACCGTCTAACGAGTTGCCTTCGACGTAACCATACACTGGTTCCCCCTTCGGGGGGATCCCTAGAAATTGGAAACAGTCTGATAGCTTGCTAAAGCCCAGGTGATACAAGACTCTGTACGCGTGTTCCCCCTTCGGGGGGATCCCTAGAAATTGGAAACCAAATATCCTCAGCAGTCTCACCGTTAGCCAGTCTTTGCTTGTTCCCCCTTCGGGGGGATCCCTAGAAATTGGAAACAGTCTCAGAACCGGTATTAGGCTGGCTAGCTCCGGTACTGGTTCCCCCTTCGGGGGGATCCCTAGAAATTGGAAACTCCAAAAAGCGGTTCATTTGGACCGCCGACGAAATCTCGGAATGTTCCCCCTTCGGGGGGATCCCTAGAAATTGGAAACCCGAAAGATTCGGGGTAGTGAGTGCATTGACAATCTCGTTCCCCCTTCGGGGGGATCCCTAGAAATTGGAAACATTTTCTTCGCAGTAACACGAAGAGATTCGCACTCCTGGTGTTCCCCCTTCGGGGGGATCCCTAGAAATTGGAAACATCCACTTCTGAGAGTTCCTCGGCACCTCGGGCTTGAGGTTCCCCCTTCGGGGGGATCCCTAGAAATTGGAAACACCTCTACTATTTGCCCCTCCCACCCCGGGGCGTACCAGTGTTCCCCCTTCGGGGGGATCCCTAGAAATTGGAAACCCTATAGCCACAAAAAAT
>NZ_JANSIC010000199.1:0-4844 GCF_047461955.1 Synechococcus sp. R55.7 | reverse complement strand
CTAGGATCCCACACCTAGTTCCCGGAGATGTTGACACTATCCACCCGCCAGCGAGTGGCCGAGCCGGAAGCTGTACCAGAAGAGCGATAGCGGAAGGCAATGTAAACACGGTTGGAAGGCTGGATCCCAGCCAGAGAAATCGGGCCGGAGTCGACGAAGCTGCCCGTAGAGAGAGTGGGAATCGTCAGAGCAGTCCAAGTGGCTGCATTCACTGCCGCTGGAGTGCCTGCACCGCTGTAGTTGGTGGAGTAAAGAACGCTTAGTTGTTGCGAAGGAGGAAGGCCGTTATCGCTAAAAGAACTCTGATTGCGGAAGGTCAGAACTGGGTTGCTGACGGAAGCCAGGTTCAGAGGAGGAGTGATCAGCCAGTCATTACCCGGTTGCTGACCGTTGAAAGCGTTGGCCTCGGCAAGGGAGTTGACACAACGCCAGGAACGACTGGTGTCGCCGTCCACATCCACAATCTGCCAGCCGGCTGGAGCAGGGTTGCAGTTATCAAAGCCTTCAGTCAAAGGCAGGTTAACGGAAGGAGGAGTTGGTGTCGGTGTGGGCGTCGGCGTCGGTGTGGGCGTCGGTGTCGGTGTGGGCGTCGGCGTCGGTGTTGGGGCCGGAGTCAGGTTCAAGCCAACGAGCACCGGATCGTGGTCGGAAGAGCGGAAGGGATCGCTGGCGTAGAAGAGGCTCTGCTGAGAGGGACTCTTGAAGCTCAGGGTGTAGTCCAAGCTCACGGGCTCATCAGCGTTGATGTGCCACTTAGCTGAGCCTGTAACTTGGGGTCTCAGACTGCTGTTGGCCAGGGCATGATCCAGAGATCCCCACTGTCCTTGGAAGCTAAAGGAGTAGCTGTTGGAGCCATTGAGGTTGATGAACCCGCCCGCCTCCAGAGTTTTGATCGGATCCTCCATAGCGTAGGAGTTGAGATCCCCCATAATCAACACATCCGGATCGGTGGAGCCAGTTGGATTGGTGGCGAGCCAGCTCAAGAGTTGCTGAGCGGCCCGGGTGCGGTTGCCGTTGCAATTGCCTTGGAAGGGATCGTTGTCAATAGGATCGCAGGGAGAAACCTTGGACTTGAAGTGGTTGACCACAACAGTGAAGGTGGCGTTGTTGCTCCGCTGCCGGAAGGTTACAGCCAGAGGAGGACGATGGAAGCGTCCGGGGCCTTGGGTGAATTCCCCTGTGTCCAGGAAGGCCGGGTTAGTGCCGGGGGCAATTTCAACCGTAGCTGGCTTGTAGATAAAGCCGTTGGTGATGGCATCGCCGCCCAGGTTGGGCACTCCAACATTCACAAAGGCGTAGGTTCCTGCCCCCATGACCTGGTTGAGCCCGTTCACCAAATCCTGAATGGAACTATTCGAACCGTATCCATCGTTTTCTAACTCGTTGAGGCCTACGATATCGGCATCCATGCGGCGAATAGCCTCGATGAGCTTATCCCGCTGGCGGGTGAACTCGGTGGCGTTGCTGGCTCCCTGACAGGAGGAGTTATTGGGGAAGCAGGCGTTGCCGAAGGTGTTGAAGTAGTTGAACAGGTTAAAGCTAGCTACCCTCAGGGAGCCCCCTACTGAGGGTGGGTTTTGCGGGCGAGGGTTGGTGGCTGTAAACCTGGGCAAGTTGTTGGGATCATTGGGGTGGATACGGTAGTCGATGGTCGCATCCACATCGCCACTGACATTCCGGCCTCGCAACTGGGTCATGATCCCGGTGATGTTGCTGACGCGATCGCCGCCGCGCACAGTGTTAGCCGCGCTCAGGCCACCCGGAGTGGGGTAGATAACCGGATCTGGGTTTTGGGTGAGCAGCCGGTCATCAATGCGAATCCGCTTTCGGTCGTTTTCCGCTTGAATGGCAGCTGCCTGGCTGGGAGCCGCAATTTGCGTAGGAGTGAACAACCGCTCTGTGGCCACACTCAGCTCCCCGTGGCGTCCCAGCAAGAAGGAGTCGGTTACAAACAGGGGCTGATTTCCAAATGTGACCAGCATTCCTTCCAGAGCTTCCCTTTGCTCCGCAGTCAGCGGTAGAGAGATCTGCACTGGGGCCGGCAACGGATTGTCAGAGCTACAGACAGTAAAGCTGGTGACGTTGGAGAGCTGGGTTTGCTGGCGGAACTCAGCAACCGTTCCGGTCACCTGAACCCTATCCCCAAGCCTGACGTTATTAGCTGTGCCACTGAAAACGAAGATGCCATCTGATGTGGCGGGATTCCCGTCACCATCATCTTGTAGGTAGTAGCCCTGGAGATAGGTTTGGCCAGCCACCCCCTCATTTTCAAAGTCTCCTACTACGATTCCAGAAACCGTGACTGTTTGGTTCACCAGGGGGGAAGTGAAGCCAGTGCCCTGGACAGTGCCAACTGGGATCAGGTTGGCGTTGGGATCACAGCCTCCCGGCGTGGGCGTCGGTGTTGGCGTGGCTGTGGGTGTTGAAGTCGGGGTCGGTGCTGGCACAGGTGTAAGTTTTGGCAAAAGAGTTCTTCTGGAGCCGCACCCTTGCAGAGAAACCAAAAGCACCAAACCAAAAACTAGCACCGCAATTGATTGGGCAACACGACGCGAAGTAACCCTAGACCACATCTGCTTCACTCCTCCCGAAACTTCAAAGGATCCCGTATTTTTACCGTCTATATGGATACCATCTTCAGGAAGGAATCTGAGTAAAGGGGCAGCTAAGGTACGCTTAAGAAGACAAGAAGTTACCCCCGCCTGAGTCAAAACTCAGGGGAGAACATGGGCAGGCTTTTTCCCCTAATCCCCCAATTCGGGATCCGGTCGTACCCGCACCCCCATCTGGCGCAGCAGGCGTAAAGAGTTTTCTGGCCCATCGATCATCTGCTGCTCGTTGATCCAGTAGGTGGCAATGCCCAGGTCTTCTAGAAATCGCACATAGGGATCCGGCGGTGGTCCATCGAAAACGGCGGCCTTCTGAACGGAAAAGCCCTGCTCGATCCAGGGGCCGAGGGCAAAGCGCTCGTAGTAGAGCAACTGTCCCACCACTTCCTGCAAAGCCTCTGCCGCATCCTTGTGGTGCAGGAGCTTCACTTCGGCCAAAAGCAGATGCCCGTCCGCCACGGCCAAAAAGTCAAAGGTATGCTGATCCTCCCGGACTTCCAATCCTGCCAGGCGGAACCAGCGGCGAAACTGGTGCAAGATCTCGTTGTGGCGCTCGCTGCGCTCCAACTGACGTCGACGGCGGCGTTCTGCCATCAGCGGGTCTGTCCCGGCGCTGTGAGGGATCCCACTGCTGCGGAACTGGGGCGGCTCATCGGGATCCAAAACCACCTTGCCCCCAGCAGGTTGATGCAGGAGGGGCGGCATCTGGGGCAAGAGTTCTGTGGATCCCCACTCCACCTCTGGCTGCTGAGCCCAGGTAAGCAGGTGTCGATTCAAGGGGTGCTCAGGGTGGGTGTCGAACAACAGGCGCAGTTGAGACTGGCTAAACTGAAAATCCAGACGAAATTGCTCGATGGAGAGGCTGCTCCGCCCCTTTTGCAAAGTTTCTTGGCCAAAGTAAAGCATCACCAAGAGCGGGTAAATCGGCAGCGGACGATGGGAGGGAATAAGCATCGCCCACATGTCATCCGTCCAGTGGGGGAGCAGGATCTCGGCCTGTTTGCCTTTGCCCACCACCTGCAACATTTTGGGGTGTCCCGGCTGCCAGCCACAGGGGTGATCGTCAAAGCCGCAAGTCTGTCGCCCTTGATCCACGCTCAAGGGGTAGCGCCCGTCATAAAGGCGGAAAGGACAGAGATCCCGGTCTTCGGCCAAAAAGCGCTCGTCTTGCCACAAGTGGGCCGCCAAGGCATGACAGCCGATCCCTTCCTGGCTGTTGCAGGCTTTGAGCCAGCGCCGTTCCGCCAGTTTCCCGCCCACTTTGCTCGGGGCCAGGGGCCGGATCAAACCGTTTTCCCCCTGGTTGAACAGAGGCCACACCAAAGGCTCGCCAGTTTCGGGTAGGGTCGGCAAAAGAGGATGGGTTTTGCTGTAAAACGGGTCGCAAATGCGCTGGGCCACTTGCTGCAAGGGTAATCCGCGGGGGGATCCCACCCAAGGCAGCAGGGATCCCGATCCGGCCTGAGCGCGGTGATACTGGATGGCCAGAGCCACCTCTAGCCCTATCGGACGGAGTTCCGGCGTGAGCTGCCGGTAGCGCTGCAGCAGCCGGGAAGCCTGCACAAACAGGTCGTAGCGCCGAACGGGAACTGCGTCAGCCATAGTGTTGCAGGAAAAGCTCCCCACTGCCTTGGGCAAGAGCTGGTACAGGCAAGCACCTCCGCCTCAAAAGAGGATACTTTGGCAACCGCCTCTACAGACCCAGACCTTGCCGAGGATATCGGGCCGACACCCCCTCCTCTTGGCACCAGGTCAGTTGTCAGTGTAGTAGAGAAACTCTAGGGCGAGAAGATGCTGCCCCTCGCTTGCAGGTTGTGGGAAGAATGCGCAGTAGGCCCTGATACTAGGGCCACCCAGGAAAGGGAAAGGGGCGCTCTGTCTCTGCATCACGGTCGTACTCCGTAGGTCGGCCTGTGTCCCGCTGAAGCACCAAGCTGCCCACATAGTCGGCCTCTCGATAGACGCGGGCAATTTGATGGTGGATTTGGGCCATGTCTTCAGCAGAGACCACGCCATTGTCGGTGGCTTTGTAGAACTGGATCGTGACCCGAATGGGAAAGCGGGGATCCCGCTCGATGTCCAGGTTGTTGATCTCGGTGAAGGGGCCCTCTACCTCTCCATGTCCGATGACAGCGGCTTCTACATTGCTGAGGCCGGCCAGGTCGGCTGCGAGTCCGAAAAACTTGACAGAGATATCCTCAACTTCCCTTCGCGGCGGCTGCCGCTGCTGGAGAG